>CAIQSZ010000307.1 GCA_903874575.1 uncultured Elusimicrobia bacterium | reverse complement strand
GTGCGGAAAAAAATTCTCGTCGCCGACGACGACGCTTCCATCCGGGAGATCTTGGCGATACAGCTCGCACGCATGGGCTACGCGATCGTGCTGGCCGAAGACGGCGAGGAAGCCGTCTCGGCGTATGAAAAGGAAAGTCCCCATCTGATCATGCTCGACGTGAGGATGCCGCGCGTCAACGGGCTGGAAGCCTGCCTTCGTATTCGCGCGCTGGAAAAGGACACCGGCAAGCGGGTCCCCATACTATTTTTGACCGCCCGGGACACCCCCCACGACAAGACCACCGCCGCGCTCTCCGGCGGCGACGAATTCGTCTCCAAGCCCGTCAGCCTGCAGGAACTGCGGGAACGCGTGGAGGCGGCTCTCAGAAAAAAGGCCGAACCATGATCGCCTCCCTGCTGGCCGTCGCGCTGGCGGGCGTCCCGGCCCGGGCGGCCGCGGGCCCCAACGACGCCCAGCCTTACGGCATACTCCTCCTCGCCTACGACGTCGACGTCGCCTGGCGCAAAGAATTGGGAAGCCTCGCCAAGGCGCTGAAGGGCCATGCCGTCGAGATCGTGACGAGCGCGGGCGACCGGGTCTCCGTCCAGCGCGCGGTGGACAGGTTGACCGCCCAACGCGTCGGAAAGATCATCGCGGTCCCCATAGAGACCATGTCCGACGCCCCCTGGCTTGAACAAGCCCGCTTCCTGTTCGGCGTGAGCGAACAGTCCGCGCCCGACCGCCCTGATCCGCCGACCGGCGACCTGGCCGACAGGCCCCTGAAAATACTCCGAGCGAAGGACAAGCCCACGCTGAACCTGCCGACGTCGGCCAAGCGCCTGACCTGCGCCAGGCCCCTGATCCTGGCGCCCGCGCTGGACAAGTCCGATCTGCTGGCGGATATTCTGGCCGACCGCGCGAAGACGGCCGCCAAAGACCCGGCGCGCGAGGGCCTGGTGCTGATCGGCATCGCCCCGCGCTCGGACGCCGCGCTCAAGGACTGGCTGACCTCGGCGAACGGCGTCGCCTCGAAGATCGGCGCGAGGGCGGGGTTTCGCGAGGCGATCGCGCTGGGCGTGCGCGAGGGAGTGCGCTCCGACCAGCAGGATAAGGACCGCCAGTCCCTGCGCGCCGCGGTGCGCGGCCTGATCCGCAAGGGCCGAGTCGTCGTCGTCCCTCTATCGCCTCAGGCCGAGCGCACGCATGAGATGTTCAAGCGCTCGCTGGGAGGCTTCTTCGCGTACCGCTGGAACGGCCAGGGCATCCGAGGCGACCGGCGGCTGACGGACTGGATCAAGGCGTCGGCGGAACAGGGCGCGCTCGGAGCGAAGCGGTGAACGCCCCGCTCGCGGCCCTCCTGCTCGCCTGCGCGGCCCCGACAATCGGAGCGACCCGAGCCTCCATCCGTCGCGGGGAGCTGGTCGTCCGCGTGCACGTGACGGGCACCGTCGTGCCGGAAGACGTGTTCCGGCTCAAGTCCACCATCGAGGGCCGCATCGAGAGCGTCGCCACCTCCAGCTTCACCTGGAAAAGGGACGACGAGCCGCTGGCCATGCTGGTGCACAGGGAACTGGCCGCGATGCTCGACGCCAAGGGCGTCGTCGGCCAGGAACTCATGGAGGACCGCTGGCAGCGCGTTTACCGCCCCACGCCGATCCGTTG
>CAIQSZ010000306.1 GCA_903874575.1 uncultured Elusimicrobia bacterium | reverse complement strand
GGACCCGGCCGAACGCCGACGACATCTGCACCAAGACCGAACCGCACGAGCGCGGCTCGATCCTGGTCGCCGCAGTGTTCGACGCGTACTTCACCATCTACACGCGACGCACAGCGGATCTGTTCCGCATTTTTCGCGCCGGCGGCGGTGCGGTCAATCAGCTCGACATCCCCGCGCCGCTGGCCAATCGGCTGGCGGACGTGGCGAGCCGTACCGCCGAGGACTTCTTCGTCATCTGCGCGCGGGCGCTCGACTATTGCCCGCCGGTGGACATCACGTTCGGGGATTTTCTGCGGGCCGTGCTGACCGCACACCTGGATCTCCACCCTAATGACCCGGACGGCGTTCGCGACGCGCTCATGCAGGCGTTTCGACTCCGCGGCATCTTCGCCGAGGGAGCGACATCGTTCAACGAGGAATCGCTGTTCTGGCCGAAGGTCCAGCGCGACCTGCGGCTGACGGTCGAGGGGCTTTTGTTCGGCGATCCGAATGGCTTGACGCGAAGCGAAAAGAACAACAACGGCAAAGTCCTTCGCGCCTATGCCAAGACGAATGCGGCGCTGCTCGGCTTCGATCCGAAAGCCGGGCCGATTCATACCCCGTCATTCCATCCCATGTTCCATATGGGTCAGGACGGACGGCTGTTCGTCAACATGGTCGTTGAACTGGTCCAAACGGTACGCATTCCCTTCGACCGCGACGGCTCTCAAACCTTCCCGATGCGCAACGGCGCAACGCTTCTCATCTCGCAGGACCCGTCCGAGGACGACGAGCGGCCCCCGCCGCGCATTCGGTTCGTCATCGCCAAGACCCACACCAAAGAGCGCGAGGAACGCGTGCGCAATTTCTACCTGGCGAGCGGCCGGGCGTTCAGCGGGGAGCGCGCGGACGACGACGCGCGCTTTCAAATCAACTTCGGTCTTTTGCACGCGGGGCTTTGACCATGGCAGCAGCGAGGAGCAAGACCACCGAATCGGCCACCGCAAAGCGATCGGCACCTGACGGCCAGACCGACGCTGCCGCGCCCGGGACCGCGGCGCCAAGTGCCGGGCCCGCGTTGGCACCCGGCGCCAGCGACGGGTTGAAAGGGCTGCGCGTGCGGATGTTTCGGGTCGGCTTTGGCGACTTCTTCCTCTTATCCCTGCCGACCGCGACCGGCGAACAGCATATCCTGATCGACTGCGGGGTCCATGCCAAGGACCTGGAGACGATTCGCACCGCGGTCGAACAGATGGCACGGGACTGCGATTACAAGCTCGCCCTGGTCATCTTGACGCATCGCCATGCCGACCATCTCTCCGGCTTCGGGACCTGCAGCGACCTCTTCAAGCAGATCGCCGTCGATCGCGTCTGGATGCCATGGTTTGAGGACCCCGCGAACGCGACGGCGATGGCCTTCCAGGCTAACCTGACCGCGCTCGCCAACCGCTTGACGATAAGACTAGCGGCCCGCGGCGCGGCGGAGTCGGACCCGCTTACCAGAATGACGGAGAACATTACCGGTGGATTGAACGCTACCGGCGGCGGCACGGCCAATCAGAAAGCGCTGGATGTCCTTCACCGGGGATTCAAGAACCAGCCGGCGCACGACTACTATAAGGCCGGCG
>CAIQSZ010000305.1 GCA_903874575.1 uncultured Elusimicrobia bacterium | reverse complement strand
GGCATCCTCACCCATGATGCCCCCGATGATCTTGAGATCCGAGCCCTTCGCGTAATGGACCAGGGGGGCCGTAGTACCGAAAGCACCGATGTCGAGTTTATCGGCGACGATCGCATTGAGTCCGTCGGCGGAATTGGCAAACTCCACCAATTCCACGTCCAGGCCCTCCTCTTTGAACAGGCCCTGCTCTTGCGCGACGAAGAACTTGGCGTGGCCGGTGACCGGCAGATAACCGACTTTGAGCGCTTCGGCCCGGACGGCGTTCGCCGCCAATAGCAGGGCCGCGCCGGCCAAGCCGACGCGGAAGAGTCGTGAATAGTTCATGCCCGATTACCTGTGCAACTGAATGATAAGCCGCCGCCCGCTCGCAGCGCCGTTCAATCTAGGCGAAGCGCGGCCGGCAACCAACCAAGAAAAACGCGCTTGCACCGCACGAAAGACGAAAAGGCGCAACGCACACGGTCGCTCGGCGGCATCCGATGGGGCCTCAGCGCGGGGCACGCGCCTTATCTCTAATCCGGCTATCCAGCGCAGTTGAACTTATTTTCACCCTGAGCGCCCCCGAGCGTAGCCTAGCACGCTAATCCCGGGCTAAAGCGAGTATAGACCATGAGCCCCAGCTCACTTCGTTCACGTCATGCGGCGATTGCCGATCCTGGTCCTGCCCTTGGCAGATCCCATCGCCCGAGCGGCCGCCCGGAGGCTGACATGAGTGTCGGCGCAGATACTGCGCCGCGCCGATATTGGGACGAGGCCATCGAAACGCTGCCCCGCCGGCAGCTCGCCGCACTGCAGCTCGAACGACTGAGACTACATCTCGCCTTTGCCTATCATCATTCAGACTATTATCGTAACGCCTTCGATGCCGTCGGTGTCCATCCGGAACAATTGCGGACGCTGGACGATCTGCGCGCCTTTCCGTTCGTGGACAAATTGGTGGAGCGGGAGCGCCAGAGCGCCAAGCCGCTGTTGGGCGATCTGCTGGCCGTTCCCGAACGTGACGTGGTCTTTGTCTCGGCCTCTTCCGGCTCGACCGGGGTACCGACGCTGAGCCCGTTCACGGCGGCGGATTTCGAGACCTTTCAGGACGTCCAGGCACGACTCTTTTGGGCCGTCGGCATGCGCCCGACCGACCGCTATGTGCATGCGCTCAATTTCTCGCTGTTCGTCGGCGGCCCGGATGTAATCGGTGCGCAGCAGCTTGGCGCCCTCTGTATCTGGGCGGGGTCGATTCCCTCCGACCGGCTGTTGTTCATCCTGAAAGAATTCCAACCCACCATTACCTGGACCACGCCCTCGTATGCCTGGCATTTGGGTGAGGCCGCGCGCGCCCAGGGGCTGAACCCGGCGCAGGATCTCGCTATTCGCAAGATCATCGTCGCCGGCGAGCCCGGCGGTTCGATACCGGCGACCCGCGCCGCCATCGAACGGATCTGGAACGCCAAGCTCTATGACTTTTACGGCATCTCAGATATCTACGGCGCCTGTGCCGGCATGTGCGAGGAGCGCGATGGCCTGCATCTGGTCGAAGACCAGATCCTGCTTGAGGTCCTGAATCCGGAAACCGACGAACCGGTCCCGGACGGACAGCCCGGCGAGATGATTCTGACCACACTCACCAAGGCCGCCCGGCCCATGATTCGCTTTCGCACCGGTGACATCGTCACCGCGGATCGCCGCCCGTGCGCGTGCGGCCGAACCCATGTGCGGATTCGGGTGGCGGGGCGCATCGACGACATGTTTATTGTCTCCGGCGTCAACGTCTTCCCCAGTGACGTGGAATACGTGGTCCGGGGCATCACAGGACTGACCGGCGAGTACCGTATTACCCTGTACGAGGAAGAGCGCCTGACACGCTTCGACCTGGAGCTCGAACGCGACACCGCCGCCGGGGCGGCGGATGAACCGGCGTTAATCGCGTCCGTGG
>CAIQSZ010000304.1 GCA_903874575.1 uncultured Elusimicrobia bacterium | reverse complement strand
TCGTTGACCGCGGCGCGCGCCCGGGCTGACGCGCTCGAGCCGCCGGCGGGGGGATTCCGCGTCGAAACCGCGACCGCCGCCGCGGACGGGCCGTGGACCGAGACGGTCCTTCGGTTTCCTTCGGCCGTGAGGAGCCCATGGCCGGCCAACGACACGGTTTGGGCGCATCTGCTCGTGCCGAGGTCCGCCGCCGGGCGGCGCGTTCCCGCGGTGCTGATCCTGCCCGTGATGGCCGCGCCCAACGTCTGGATCGAAATGCGCTTCGCGCGCCGCTTCATCCGGGACGGCTTCGCGGTGATGTGGGTGGAAATGCCCACCCAGTTCCACCGCCGCCCCGACCCCACTCAGCCCAGCGGGCAGGTCTTCCTGGCCCGCACTCCCGCGCGCTTGGCGGCGAACTTCCGCCAGTCGGTGCTCGACGCGCGGCGCGCCCTCGGCGTGCTGTCGGCGCGTCCCGAGGCCGACCCGGCGCGCATAGCCCTTTTCGGCGTCAGCTTGGGCGCCATCGTCGGCTCGGTCGCGTATTCCCTCGACGCGCGCCCCTGTTTCGGCGTTTTTCTTTTGGGCGGGGCGGATTTTCCGTCGCTGGCGGCGAACGGATCCCTGACCGGACCTTTCGTGCGGAAGATGGGGATGAAGGCCGCCGACCTCCGCGCCGCCTGGGCCGGGCTGGAGCCGGGAGACCGCCGTCGCACCAACGCCGCCAAACCGGCCCTGCTGGTCAACGCGAGCCGGGACACGGTCATTCCGGCCGCCAACGCCCGAAGTCTGGCCGAGGCGTTTCCGGCCGCCCGGCAGGTTTGGGTTCCGGGGGGGCATTATACGGCCATTCTCCACATGGTCTGGATGCCCGGCTGGGTCTCGGCCCGCCTTCGCGACGCTTTCAGTTCGCCGCCACGGTAAAAAAACGATTAAAGCGGCAACCGACTCTTGACAGGGATTGACGAGGGTCCTAAACTAGGAGCAGGAAAGCGGCCCTATCGAGGAGGACGTATGAAAATTTTCCGTTGGTCGGCGATGGTTCTGACGGCGGCGATCGGCGCCGTCGTGGGTTGCTCGTCCGGAGGCTGCGGCGGCGGCGGGACCAACATCAATTCCAACAGCAGTTCGCCGGCCGTGACGTGCGGCTCCGGTACCGTCCAGCAGGGCGGCTTCTGTCAGAAGACGACGAACGTCAACACGAACTAGGCCCGGGGAGAATAACCATGAAGAATCCTATTTTGCGCGCCATGGCGGTCGCGCTGGCGCTCGCGGCGGGGAGCGTGGTCGGGTGTTCCTCGGGAGGCTGCGGCGGCGGCGGGACGAACATCAATTCCTCCAACAGCAATAATTCCTCGTCGGCCACCAGCATGCAGTGCGGCCCCAACACTTACAAGAACAACGCGAATCAGTGCGTGTCCTTCTAGTGTAGCGGCGGCCGGACGGCTACTGACCGCCGTTGCGCATCGCCTTCTGGATTTCGGGGTCGCTCATCAGGTCCTTGACGACCTTGTTCTGGTCGACGTTCCCGCCCTTGGCGTCCGTCGATTTGATCAGGGCCGTGATGCTGGGCGGCAGACCCAGTCCGGCGGCGACGTTCGCGACGAGGTCCTTCAGGAGCCTGTCGTTCTGCAGGACGTCCATCGCCGAGCTGGTGAGCTCGCCGGGAGCCTGCTTCATCCCTTCGACGACGAATTCCTTGATCCCGGGCTGACCGGCGTACTTTTTCAGCATCTTTCCCAGGTTCGGGGCCTTCGCCAGGCCGATCATGAAGGCGATCGGATCGCGGTTGCGCATGTAATCGTCGTTGAGCTTACGCAGATCGGGGTAGCGCATCCAGTCCCGGCCGTACTGGCGGACGGCCGGGTATTTGCCGGTCATCATCTCGGCGAAGCGGCGCACGGCGCCCTCGTGCTTGCGCGCGTTCCGCGTGAAGCCCGCGTGCGACTCCTCTTTCTTGGCGGTCGCCGTCCCGGGGCCGGAAGGCCCCGCGGAGTCCGGGCCTGGGCCGACGATCCGGATGCCCTTGTCGGCCCTCATCATTTCCAGGCCGGAGCTCGGCCGCGTCGGGACGGCCGAGGCGACGGGCGCGCCGACGGGGCCGGCGGAGTGCGGCGCGCTGCTGAGATCGAAGCCCGTCGCGTCGAACGCGGGCGCTCCGCGGTTGGACAGGATGTACCACCCGATGACTCCGACCGCCGAGCCCGCGACCGCGACGATCGTGATGATCCAACCGAGGAGCCCTTCGCGAGGGGAGGTTTCGTCGCTCACGAACCCATTATGACGTCCCCGGCGGCTTACGTCAAGGGTTCGGGCGGCGCCCGGTTCTCAATCCTGAAACATCATTTTAGGTATAATCGGCGCGGATGAGTCAGCGGATTTTCGCGTTTTTCGCGTTATTTTCCCTGGCCTGCGCTTCGGCCGGCGCCGTGGCCTTCAACGACGTGCTTCCCGGCGCGCGGGCGATGGGCATGGGGCACGCCTTCGGCGCGCTCGCCGACGACGCCTTCGGCATGTGGTACAACCCCGCGGGTTCGGCCAACACCCCGTTCGTCCAGGGGGCGGGCGCCCTCGGGCGGCTGCAGTCTCCGACGGGGACGCTCACCGACGTCGCGGGCGCCTACCTGCGTCCGTACGACCCGATCAACACCGCCACCATCGGCTCGTCGTACCACTTGGAGCGCCATCAGAATTCCGGGGACATGGACACTTTGCTCTTCAACTACGCCCAAGAGATCAAGCTCCCCGACGTCCCGCTGTCGAAGCCGCTGAAGGTCGGCGGCAACTTCAAGTTCGTCAACGTGGACAGGGGCCGCTCCGGCGGCGGCGGCTTCGGCATGGGGTTCGACGTGGGCGCGATCGCGCGCACCGACATGGGGCTCAGCGCGGCCGCGGCGCTGACGGACCTGACCAGCAACATCGGCGTCCCGCGCGGCGCGATCCTGCTGGCGGCGGCGTACAGCTGGCGCAAGCGCGTGCTGCTGGCCGGCGATTTCCGCGTCAAGGGCGGCTTGGCGGAGTTCTTTCCCGGCGTCGAGGCGAATTTTCTCCAGGGCCTGCTGAAGGTGAGAGCCGGCAAGGGCCTCAGCTTGGACGGCGTCGGCACCGTCGCGTTCGGCGTGGGCGTCAACTTCTCTCCGGTCGTGCTCGACGTGGCGATGTCTTTGCCCGCCTCCGGCATCAACCGTCCCGGCGGCGGCTACCAGGCGAGCCTGCATTATCGTTTCGGGGCGCCTTCCTTCGCCGGCTCCTTCGTCGGCTCCGCGGCCGCCGAGGCCGAGCGCCTGAACCGCGAGATCGACCGCCTGGAGGACAAGCGCAAGACGCTCGATCAGGAGGCGCAGAGCGCCGAGTCCAGCCGGGCCGCGGCGACCGCCCAACTGCGCGTGCTGGAGAAGCGCGCGCGGGAAGCGCAGGACGACTACCGCGCCCTGCTGAAGAAGAACGAGGAGCTCGATTACCGCGCGGCCGACAAGGCCGCGGGACTGCGGCCCGGGCCCAAGCCCGTCGCCTCGGTCCCGCGTCCTCGGGCTCCGGCGTGGCCCAAGTCCCACCGCGTCGCCGACGGCGACACCCTGCGTTCGATCGCGGGCGTCTATTACGGCGACCCCAATCTCTGGGAGAAGATCTACGACGCCAACCCGGACAAGGTCGACCGCGGACTGCCGTTGGAAGGCGCGACCTTGGTCATCCCGCCGCCGAAACCCTGAGATGGCCGCCATCGGGTTGCTTGCCGCGGAGACCGGAGATCGCGAGGACCTCGGCCTGCTCCTGGGAGAGCTCGGCCATCGCGCGGAGGCGGCGGGAGCGCTCGGCCAGCTCCTGGAGGCCGCGCGCGAGCGCCGTCCCCGCGCGTTCGTCGTCGTCGACGGCGGGGGCGCGGACGCCGAGGTCCTGACGCGCGAGCTGACGCGCGCGTTCCCGCTCCTGCCGGTGGTCGCCGCCCTCAAGACCCGCGACGCGCGCCGCGCGGTCGCGTTGATGCGGGCCGGCGCCGCGGAGGTCGTCGCGCCGCCGTGGACGCGCGAGGACCTCAAGGCCTGCGTGTCGAAGAGCCTGAGGTCTCCCGGCACCGTCTTGTCGCCCCTGCGCCTGGCTCCGCGCCGCCGCTCCCCGCTCTGGTACGCGCTGGCGGTGGGCAGTTTTTTCGCGGCCGCGCTGGGGACGGCGTCGCTCGGGCGCCGGGTCCGCCTTCAGGCGGCGGCGGCGGCCCGGGTCGACCATTGGACCTTGGCCGTCTCCCATCCGGCGGGGCTCGCCTTCGACGGCGCGGACCTGTGGGTCGTGGATTGGTTCACGCAGTCGTTCTACCGCCAGTCGCGCCAGGACGCGCGCGTGCTCGAGGTTCATCACCTGACCAGCGAGACTCCGGTCGCCGCCGCGTTCGCGGCCGACTCGCTGTGGACCGTCGCGGCCGACGGCACCATCGCGCGGCGCATGCGCGACGCGAAGCTGACGGCGCTCCAGCGCTACCCGAAGGCCGCGCCGAACTCCGCGGGCCTGGCGTTCGACGGCCTCTATCTGTGGACGCTCGACCAGAGCCGCAGGACGCTGACCAAGCGCCTGCTCGACGAGAACCTGACCACGGTGTCGAGCCGGCGCCTGCCCGGGCTCAAGCCCGTCGCGATCGTCTGGGACGGCAAGGCGTTGTGGACGCTCGACGCGGGCGACCGCGTCCTGCGCCGCCATGATTTGGAGAAGCCGGAACTCGCGCTGGAGGTGGTTCCGCTCCCCGAATACGGCGACGGGCTTTACGCTCCGACGGGGCTGGCGTGGGACGGCGAGCGCTTCTGGACCGTCGCCGAGCGCCGCGACGGCAAGGGTCCCGGCCGGCTCTACCGTCACGCCGCGGAGGGCGCGCGATGACGCGCACCGCGTCGCCGGTCCCGGTTCTGCTGTCGTTTCCGCAGGCGTCCGCCCGCCAGGACGCCTGGGGACGGCTGGCGCGCCTGACCTCGGGCGGGGCCGAGCTGTCGACGGCCGCGCGCCTGCTCAAGGACGAGGGCGTCGTCCTTTCCTTCGACCTCGGAGTCGAGCGCTTCGACGGCGTGCGCGCCCGGGTCTCGCACGCGCAGGACGACGACGACGGCTTTCGCGTCGTCGAGCTTCGCTTCGTCGATCAAGTGCAGCGCCGCCGCCTCGCCCGGGCGCTGACCGACGTCCTCGCGCGCGGATGAGCGCCCCGCGCGACGCGGTCCTGTTCGCGTCCTTCGGCGGCCCCGAGCGGCCCGAGGACGTCCTGCCCTTCCTGGAGCACGTGACCCTCGGCCGCGGCATCCCGCGCGAGCGCCTGCTGGGCGTGGCCGAGCATTACGAACACCTCGGCGGGCGCTCGCCGATCGTCGAGATCACGCGCCGCCAGGCCGACGCCCTCCAGGCGGCGCTGGCCGCCGCCGGCGACCCGCGCCGCGTCTACGTGGGCCAGCGCCACTCGGCGCCGTTCCTGGACGCGGCGCTGTCGCGCATGCGCGACGACGGCGTCGAGCGCGCCCTGGCGTTCATCACCGCCGCCTACCGCTGCGAGGCCAGCCTGGAGCGCTACGTCGCCGCGGTCGCGCAGGCGCGCGCGAAGGTCGGTCCCGGCGCTCCCGCCGTCGAATTCGTCGGCCCCTGGTCGGACCATCCGCTGTTCATCGCGGCGCTGGCCGCGCGCGCCTTGGAGCCGTCCGCGCCCGCGGGCGCGCCGTGGGTCTTCACCGCCCACTCCATCCCGTGCGCGGCGGCCAAGGAGAGCGTCTACGTGGAGGAACTGCGCCGGACCGCCGGGCTCGTCGCCGAGCGCTGCGGCGCGGCGGACTGGCGCCTGGCGTTCACCAGCCGCAGCGGGAACCCGCGCGACGCGTGGCTGGAGCCGGACGTCTCGAGGGTGATCCGGGAGGCGGCGGCGCGCGGCGAACGCGACCTCCGGGTGGTGCCCTTCGGCTTCGTGGCCGATCACGTCGAGGTGCTCTACGACCTGGACGTCGAGGCGAAGGCCTGCGCCGACGCCGCGGGGGTGCGCCTGCACCGCGCGCCCACCGTCGGC
>CAIQSZ010000303.1 GCA_903874575.1 uncultured Elusimicrobia bacterium | reverse complement strand
TCGCGCTCGGCGGCAAGCGCGCGCGTCCGCTCGTCGCGGTCGGCGACCGAGCGCGTTAGGTCCTCCAGGCGCGCCTTGAGCGTCTCGATTTCCCCGACGCGCTCGTTGGTTCGGGCCTCGGAGGAGCGCGCTTTCGCCCGTTCGTCCTCGAGTTGTCCGGTGAGCTTGACGAGGGCGTCGCCCATCGACTTCTCGACCGCGCGGCGCTCCTCGGCGAAGCGGCGCAGGGCCTCCTGCCGCTCGCTCAGGGTCTTCATGAGCTCGACCTGCTCGGCCTCGAGCTCGACGATGAGGGCATCCTTGGCTTTCGGCGTCTGCGTCAAGATCTCGACCACTCGTCCCAGCCCTTCGCGGACGGAGCCCTGGACGCGCTCGGCATCCTTTTGGGCGGAGGTCAACTCCGTCAGGCGCGAGGCGAGCTCACCGATCTGGCGCGACACCGCGCTCTCGCGGGCGACGCGGTCCTTGAACTGTTCCTCCCGCAGGGAGCGGGCTTGGGCCTCCCAGACCCGCGCCAGGTCCGCGCGTTCGCGCGCGGCGGCCTCCATCTTCCCATCGATCTCGGCGCGTCCGGTTTCCTGGGCGCGCTTCCACTCTTCCATGGTCCGCGCCATGCGCGCGGCGAACTCATCGAGACGGCGTCCGACGCTTTCCTCGAAGGCTTTTTCATCGGCGGGCAAGCGCTCGGCGAGACCTTGCACTTGGGGCACCAAGGCCGAGAACTCGCGCAGCTCTCCCCGCCAGCGCGAGACGCCGTCCATGGAGTCCTTGAGCGCGCCGCGCAGCGCGGCCAGTTCCGCGGCCAGCGCTCCGGCGGAGGGAGCGTCGTTGCGGCCGGCGATGGCCTCTTTCAAGAGAGAGGAGAAGGTGGCGCCCATCTCGTCGAGGCGCTTTTCAAGCGATTCGATCCGGCCCCGCGCGTGTGAGCGCGACTCGTCGGTCTCCCGCTCCGACTTTTCACGGCGAATCTGGTCGGTCAGCGTCTTTAACTGCGCGTCCACTTCGCTGCGGAGTTCGTCTTGCTGGGATATACGGCTTTGCGCCGCGGACGCGCGCTCGCGCTCCAAGGCCAGTTCCCGCTCGAGAGTCTCCACGCGCCTTTGGAAAAAATCCATCATCGGAGCCGCGTCCGGCGCGACGGGCGCGGGCGGCGCGGGCACGAGCCACTCCGGCCGCGGCGGCGCGGGGCGCGGAGGCTGGGGCTCGAGAGGGTCCATGCTCACCTCTCGCGGTAACGCCGAGAAATTTTGGCCGGCAGGTTGAAGCTTAGGGAAATCCGGTGCGTGGCGGTTCCCAGCGCGCCCATCGGCACGAAGGCGTAATCGAAGCTGAGGTTCGTGAGCTTGACGCCGAAGCCGAGGCTCAGGGTCGAGGCGATGCCGAGGGACTCCATCGTCAGGCTGTTGAAGCCCGCGCGCGCGCTGCCCTTGACGTCGCGGGCGATCTCCAGCTCCCATTCGGCGCCCAGCGCCCCGTAGGGCGCGTTGTTGATCGGGGCGATGATCTCTCCGGTCAGAGTCAGCGGCTTGATCGGGCGAACCGCGCCGGCCAGATGGATGCGGGTCGGTAAAGTGTCGCGGACCTGGTCGAACTTTTGTCCCTTTCCGAGGTTCTGAATCACGGCCGAGACGTCGTAGGTCAGCGCGGAGGCATAGAAACGGGACTGGACGCCGAAGTCCGCCGCGTAGCCGTTGGCGGTCTTTAGGCCGAGGTCGGTGCGGATCACGCGGGCGGCGACGCCCATCGCGACGTCCATCTCGCTGTCGGACAGATCGTAGATCGATTGTCCCCAGCCGACTTCGCCGACGTAGGACCGAGGATGGAAGGTTCCGCCGGCCAAGCCGTTAATATCGGTCTGCTCGATGCTTCCGCCGTCGAGATAGCGCACCCCGGCGCCGAGCACGGACGTGTCGTTGAGGCGCGCGGCGTAGGCTCCGGCGTCGGAGGTGATGTCCGCGGCATACTGAGCGTGCATGAACGTGGCGGACATGCGGGGGATTTGGGCGAGCCCCGCGGGGTTCCAGTAGAGCGAGGCCGCATCATCGGTGACCGCCGCCATCGCGCCGCCCATGGCGATGCCGCGGGCGCTGGCGTCCATCAGCAGGAACTCGGAGCCCGCCGTGCCCACGGCCGCGCGTCCGAAGTCCACCGCTGCGGCCGGGGCCGCGGCCGCGAGGATCAGCAAGACGGCGGCGCGCGGACTCCTCACCGGACCACCGCCAGCTTCGCGATCTTCTTCGAGCCGCCGGCTTCGACGATCACGATGTACAGGCCGCTGGCCACCGAGCGGCCCGCGCCGTTGGTTGCGTTCCAAGTCAGCAGTCCCGCGCCGTCGGCCGCGGCGTCCAGAACGGTCTCGCCGCGCAAGGTGGTCACGCGCACTCGGGATGCCGGCGGGATGCGATCGAAGGTGATATAGGAGTCGGTGGCGGCGCGGAAAGGGTTTGGAAAGATGCGCAGCGAGCCCGGGTCGGTCGCCAACGGCGGCTGCACGAGCTGGTAGATGGAAAAGTGGTTCAACTGGGCGGTAAAGAACGGTCGCGCGGCGTCGAAGGTCGTTTGGAGCGGGACGCAGGTGCCGCTGACCGGCTCGAACCGCTCGAACAGCAACCGGCTGACGGCAACGGCGCCGATTTCGGCGGGCGAATACGATGCGGTGAGGTAGATCGGGACCTTAGGCTGGAGCGCCGGGCTGGCCGTGATCGAGAACGCGACGTTCAGTCCTCCCGGGCACAGGGGCGTCGTCGCGTCGTATGAGGATACGGTGACCGTCGTATCGATCGGAAAGGCTCCTCCCGGCGAGCGGACTTGGACGGAGCGGCCGTTGCCCAGATTCCCGGAGAATTCGGACGAGCCCAGCGAAGTCACGACGCCCGCGACCGAGCCGTAGGGCGCGCCGCCGTTGTAGGTGACCGTGGATGCGACGTTGGAGAAGGAGGTCGGCTGGCCGTAGGGATTTTCGGCCATGACCCGGACCCAGTAGGTCGTCGAGGTGAGCAGGCCGTTGATGGTCACCGCCGTTCCGTTGTACAGCGCGGCGAATGGAATCGCCGTCGAGACGTCGGCGACGAAGTTGTCCGTCGAATAGGTGACCTGATAGTAGGTGTTGGTGGAATTGGAGTTCGAATCCCAATTGGCCGTCAGGGAGGCCGGGGTGGTGTTGACGATATTGAGGTTCGTCGGAGGCCTGGCGAGGGTGTAGGTGCTGCCCAGGACCAGCGGCGTCGATAAGATGCCGTCGCCGTTGACCGCGTAAACGAAAATCGAGTAGAAGGCGGACGGCGCGAGTCCGCTGAAGCTGTAGTTGAAATCTTTCGTGGTCGCGGTGCTGGTGAGAGGTCCGTCGGGCGGGGGCGTGGAATAGTCATCCAGTCGCGCCATGTAGTCGATGCCGTTCGGGTTGCCGTTCGGGGCCCACTGGACGGTGAAACTGCCGGTCGTCAGCCCCACCAGCGGAGGGACGACGGCGCCGGGGGGCGCGGCGAGAGTGTAGGTCGTGGCGGCCGGCGACAGCGGGCCTTCGCCGGCCGGGGTCACGGCGCTGACCATGACGGACCTCGGCGTGTCGATGCCGAGTCCGGCGTCCAGGTAGCTGTTGGACGGCGTCGTCGCGATCACTTGGCCGCTCGTCGAGTTGTAGACCTTGTAGTTGATGACCGAGCCCGAAGGTATCCAATTCCATCGAATGGAGGTCTGATCGACGGCGACGCCGGAGACGCCGGGTACGGAGGTTCGCGTGAGCGTGGACACCGAGGGGGTCCACGTGGAGGGGATTCCGCTGGCGTTATAGGCGCGGACCCGGAAATAATAGTTCGTGGCCGGCTGCAGATGAGCGATCGTGGCGGAGGTGATGGTCAGGCCCAGAATGACCGGGATCGGGGTTGAGAAGGACGTCACGAAGTCGTCGTTCGATTGGCCGACCTCGTAGATCGTGCCGGGGACGTTCTGGTTCGCATCCCATACCAGCGCCAGCGTGTCGAACGTGACCGACGTGATGAACAGGCCCGACGGCGGGTTCGGCAGGGTGTAGGCCGTCGCGGAGTTGGTCAACGGCCCCAGTCCGGTGATGGTGAAGCCGGCGACCATGATGCTCGCGGTCGTGTTCGGGAGGAGGTTGACCTGCGTGAAGTTCGGGGTTGCGGCGGACACAGTGCTCAGGAACAGGCCCGAGGTCGCGGAGAATATCTCGTAACCGTCGAGGGGGCCCGCGATGGGCGCCCAACTGTAGGTGATCGAGGAGGTTCCCAACGTGGTTGATGCGATGCTCCCCACGGCGGCCGCAGGCTTGGCCGGGCCGACTTGGACCATCGACGCCTCAATGGAGTGCACGTCGTTGTTGCCGACCCAGGTCATATACCAGCCGTACGGGAGGCCGTCGCTGGTCGCCGGGAGCGTCACGCTCAGGTTGGTGTCCAAGGTCGACAGGTTCGCCGGGTTCAGGGGGATGCGGGTCGTGAGATCCGCGACGAAGCCGGGACTCGACTCGGAGCCGCTCCCGCCCGCGCCGTCGATTTTTTGGAGGATAAGGCGCGGATAGTTGAAGCTGGCGTTGGCCGAGCCGGCGCCCCCCCCGCTGGCCTCGGTGGCGCCGCGGAAGCGTAGGCCCGCGGCGGTGAACATCGTGTTCGGCAGGAACGGGGACGGGCTCACGGAGGTGATCGCCGATTGTCGAGTACTCGGCTGAATGCGCGAGTGCCCGTCCGGTTTGAGCGTGAAATAGTCGATCTCATATTTATTATGGAAGGCGGTATCCTGAGCCACGCCGATGCTGCCGTCCGCGCCTCCGAAGAAGTAGACGTTGCCGTTCGCGCCGAGGGTGGCGGTATGGAAACTGCGAGGGCCGATAGAAAACTCGAGCGCCTCCGAGCCGTTCCAGGACGCGGCGGCGGGGTGAAAAAACTCCACGGTCTGCAGGGCGTTCGCGCTGGACCCCGGTACGGGCGCGACCTGCTGGACGCCGCCGGAGATCATGATCGTGCCGTTGGGCAAGAGGGTCGCCGAGTGTCCGATACGGGCGTTGTTCAGGGAGTGGCCGACGGCCCAAGTGTTCGTCCCGGGATCGTAGAGGTAGGTGGAAGAGGTCTCTCCGAAGCCGTCGTCGCCCCCGGCTACCAGCACGCGGCCGTCGAACATCAAGGTCATCGTGTGTCCTTGAGCGGCCGAGGGCATAGGCGCGAGCGCGGTCCAAGCGTTGGTCCCCGGGTTGTAAGCGAGGCAGGTGTTGATGATGCCGGAGGCGTTCGTGCCGCCGCAGATCATGACGCGGCCGTCGAGCAATTGGACCGCGGGCGCGATGGCGCGTTCCTGCCCCGCGGGGAGGCTTGCGACCTGGCGCCAGGCCGACGCCGTGGCGTAATAGACCTCGGCGACGCCGGTGACGGACGTCAGGTTGTCGTAGCCGCCGGCGATGAAGACGTTGCCGTTCGGGAGCGTGACGGCCGCGTGCTGGCTGTGCGAGGAAATCATCGGCGTCGTTTCGATGAAATGTTTCGTGTCCGGATAGTAGATTTCCGCCGCCTTGGTGGGGCCCGTGCTGAATGCGGTCGTGGCGAAGCCCCCGGCGATCAGGACGCGGCCGTTCGGCAGGAGATTGGCCGAATGTTTCTGCCGAGCGGTGTGCATCAACTGCGTCGCAGTGAAGTGCCCGGTGGCGGGGTCGAATATCTCCGCGAAGGGCAGGACGTACGCGCCGTCCGTGCCGCCGGCGAGGAGGATGGTGCCGTCGGGCAGCAAATTCGCCGAATGGAACGCGTGCTTGAGCGGGTCGTCGCCGCCCGACACGAAGTTGATGCCCGAGTCCATGTATCCCGTGTCTTGCCGGTCGGCGCCGGAGTTGGCGGCCACGTAGGCCGAGCACGCGGCGTCGGCGCAAAAACGTCCGCCCAGGTTTATTACGTCGTCCTGCGGGGTCAAGATGGTCGCGGCTCCTTCGGCCATCGCGCTGGGACGATCGAATTTGCCGTTCGGAGGCTGGAAGGACCATGCGTTCATGGACGGGTCGAACCATTCTTCGTCGCCGAACAGCATGTTTCGCACGACGACGCGCAATTTGTCGTACTTCAACGCCGCGCCGGTGAGATCGACCCCGGTGGCGGAATACTTGAGTTCGCAACTCAGGGAACTCGGTACGGTCGGCCTCGTGTGTGGGACCGCCATCGGCGAAGAGATCGATCCTGCCGTGCCTGTGTAAAGGATGCTTCCTGACAGACCCGCGAACGTCATCGCCGGGATGTCGATGTAGGTGACGCTGCCGGCCGTGCGGACGGGAAACGTTCCCGCCGCGGTGCCGACGCCTCCGTCGAGCGTCACTGAGTAGACGCCGGCGCCTGTGAGGTCGACCTCGGCCCATTCGATCTTGCTCGTCGGGGTGAGGGTGCAACTGACGTTGCCGACGCTCATGCCCGTCAGGTACGAGGGCACGGGAAGTCCGACGCGGCTGACGACGCTGCCCGCGGTGATGGCGGCCGCCGGGGCGGCGGTATTGATCGTCGCCGGATTGAACGTCAAGTTACCGCTGATGAGCTGGTTCGCGAGAACTTGAGCGGATACGACCCCGGTCGGCAGGGAGTAAGCGCCTTGGCCCAGGTTCAATGCGGTGAAGGTTCCCGCTGCATATCCGCACTTGCCGTCGACGTCGCAACCGACTCGGATGCCCGCGAGGCTCAGACGCAGTCCGACCGCCGCATTGAGTTTGTCGGCGGTCACCAAAGAGACGGTCCCCCCATCGCCCAGGTCGACGGTCGGGTTGACGACTTGGATTTCGCCGTCGACGATCTTGCCGGTGACCGGGGTGGGGAGGTAGAAATCGTTCGTGATCGTCCCGGCCCCGCTCGTGATGGTGTGGTTGGAAGTTTGGGCGAACCCGGTGAAGCTTCCATTGATCGTGCTGCCGGGGTTGAAGACCGGGGGCGGGGTCGCGAAGTCGGTGATGAGTCCGGCGGGGATATTGCCCAGGCCTCCGTAGACGACGACGGTGCCGTCGCCTTGCATCACCGCGGTGTGCTTATGCACGCGGGCGTTCAGCGGCGGGCCGGGAACCACGCTGCCGCCGGATGGATCGAAGAGTTCGCTTGTCGCAAGGAGGCCTTTGGACGGCAGGCCCTCGGCGTCGAGATAGTCGTGGCCGTTGTAGCCGCCGACGACGAGGACCTTATTGTCTCCGGTGAGGGTCGCGGTGTGATAGGCTCGCGCGGCGTTCAGCGGTTGGGCGGACTGCCAGCTTCCGGCTCCGGCGGTGTAGCGTTCGGTCGTGACCACCCAGCCGCCGTTGGCCCCGGTAGGGTTCCAGCCGCCGGCGATCCAGACCGAGCCGTCGCGCAGGACGGTCGATGTGTGCAGTGACCGTCCGAGCAAGAGGCTTCCGGTTCCGGAGAAACTCCCCCCGGCGCCGGACGGATCGAACAGGTCGCACGTGGCCGTGACCGCCGCGGCGGCGCCGGTCTGTCCGCCGCAGACGAGTACTTTCCCGGTGTTGAGCAAGGTGGCGGTGTGGTTGAAGCGCCCGGAGGACATGCCGCCGGCCGTGGTCCAGGAGTTGACGGTCGGGTCGTAGACCTCGCCGTCGTTCCGGGCGACGGCTCCGTCCCAGCCGCCCGTGACAAGTATGTTCCCGTTGGGCAGGACGGTGATGGTCGCCGAGGCGCGGGCGACGGCCATCGGGGCCGCCGCGGAGACCTGTTTCGGCGTCACGAACACCGCGCCGCGCTGGGTGTCCAGGATTTCGACCGTGTTGATCGGCGTGTTCGCGGCGTTCATGCCGCCGGCCACTATGATCCGCCCGTCGATCATGTAGGCGGCCACGTGCGCGTAGCGCGGCGTGGTGGCGGCGGCCGCGGGCGCAACCCGCCAACAGGCGGCCGCGACGAGCGCGAGCGCCGTGAAGACGGGTCCTATGGACCGAAGAATTCTGGGCATGTCGAGACGACGGCAACCGGCCCCGTCGTTGGCTTGAGTGTAACGGAGGGGTGTTACAAAATCAAGACAGAAGCCCCCCGGTCGTGTCCGCCGGGGTTACTGAACGGACAGGAGGGACGCGCCCCGGTCGGACTGGGGGTTTTCGGGGTCGAGCGTCTTCTTTTTATCCACGGCGAAGAAATAACGGTATTGACCGCGGTTCAGATACAGTTTTACCGACCACATCCCGTCCGCATCCCTGGCCATCTCCTTGCGCCCGCCGTGCACGATGAAGGCGCCCACCAACTGGACGGACTTCGCGTTCGTCGCGCGAAGCTTGAAGACGACGGGGGCCGCCTTCGCCTTGCCTTCCGTCGCCTGGGGAGCGGGCGGCAACGCGGCCGCCGAGGCTCCGGCGAGCGCGGGGGCGGCGTGGGGTTTCGGAGGTTCGTTGAGGAGCGAGGGTTTGGGCGGGCGCGGCGCATCGGCGCGAGCGGCCGCCGCCTTCGCGGGCTCGGGTCTCGGCGCGGGCTTCGGGGCCTCGGCGGCTTTCGGCGGTTCGACGGGTTTCGCCGGCGCGGTCGTCGTCGAGGCCGCGGCCTCGGTCGTCTTGAGCGCCTCGGCGGTCTTTAACGGGTGGCGACGCGGGGGCGGGACGGCGGAAGGCGCCGGAGCCCGCCAATAGCGATAGATTTTGGAGGCGACCACGCCGCCGAACACCATCACGAATATGGAGTCCAACAAGAGCAGGAACGCCCAAAGCCGATGCGAGCCGTGCGGCGCGGCCGTCGCGGACGGTTCTTGCGGATCTTTCCGGCGCACGCCGAGGGGGTCGCTCATCGTCCCGATTCTAGCCTTGGAGACGGCGCGCCGTCAACGTCGTTCAACGGTAACGCCGCAGAATCGCATCCCAGAGCCCTTGGGCCTTGAGCAGCGCCTCGGCGACCTCGCGAAAAGCGCCTTCGCCCCCCCGCCCGCGCGTGATCCAATGCGCCGAGGCCTTCGCCTCGGGGCGTGCGTTCGCCGGCGCGACGGCCAGCCCCGCGCGCGTCAGGACGGCGATATCGGGCAGATCGTCGCCGATGTAAAGGACCTGGTCCGGTTTCAGATTTTCTTTCTTCAGCACTTCGTCGAACACCGCGGCTTTGTCGAGCCGGTGCTGGTAGATGTGCTTGACCTTCAGTATCTTAAGGCGCGCCGCGGTGCCTTTTGAGACTCGACCGCTGATCACCCCGGTGGTGATCCCGGATTCGGCCAGCCAAGCCAGACCGATCGAATCGGCCGAGTGGATTCCTTTGAACTCGACCAGTTCGCCGGTCGTGTCCACGAAATGGTAGATCGTTCCTCCCGTCAGAACGCCGTCGACGTCCGTCAGGACCAGACGAATCTTCTTCAGACGCGCCAGGCGGGTCGGGAGGACGGTCACCTCGCGGCCGCCTTCGTGTCGCCGAGCGCGTTGGCGAGCGCGCGCAGACCCTCGACGGCCGACGCGCCGAGTTCGAGCCGAAGAACGCGCCGTCCCGCGGCCAGCGTCGCGGCGGAGTCCCCGCGCGCTTGCGCGCGGCACAGCGTGCCGAACGAGTAGGGCTTCCCCGGCACGGGCACGCGCGAGGTTTCCGCGTCGGACAGGATCAGGAACACCCCCGTGCCCGAGCCCCCTTTGTAGAGCTGCCCGGTCGAATGGAGGTAGCGCGGTCCCCAGGAGACGGTGACCGGGGCGGTCGAGCGCGCGCGCGCCAGCGACCGCACGTCTTCGAGGGCGCGACGACTGTCGTCGGTCTCCGCGAGGTAGGCGAGCACGCAGAGGTAATCCCCGGGCGCGACGCGCGCCAGGTGCGCGTCGAGGACTTCGCGCAACGGGCGGTCCTGTCCTCCGTCTGTCTTCAGCGCGGACTTCAGGCCAGCGTCGGCGAACGCGGACAGGCCTCCGGCGCGGAAGTCGGCCTTCTCGTTCGGCAGGCGTCCATCTTCGAGTCCGGCGAGAAGGTCCTTCGTGCGGTCCTTCGCGGACTGGACGTCGGGCTGATCGAACGGATCGACGCCGAGAAAGAAGCCGGCGGCCGCGGTCGCGATCTCCCAGATGAAGAACTGGGCGCCCAGATCGAGCGCGTCGGCGAGTTCGAGGCGCACCACCGGATGGCCCGCCTGCGCGAGCGCCGCGAGCTTTCGGTCGACGTCCGCGTCGGCATGTCCCTTGAGCCCGATCCGAACGAAGAGCCGGTCGCGGCCGTAGTCTTCGGGCGCGCCCAGCGGCTCTCCGACCACGGGGAAGATGCCCTTGCCCTCTTTGCCGGTGGATTCAGCCACGAGCTGCTCGATCCAGAGGCCGAAGGCCTCCAGGCGCGGGTCCAGGACCAAGGTGAGCTTGTCGCGGCCGTCGCGCGCGTGGCAGCCCAGCGCGGAGCCCAGGCGCAGGCCCGGGTTGTCTCGCGTCGGAACCCGGGGCGAGCAGGCTTTCGAGGCCGCGCGCGCCCGCTCCAGGAGGCCCGCGGCGTCGGCTCCGCCCAGCGCCGCCGGGACCAATCCGAACAAGGTCAGCGCCGAGAAGCGCCCGCCGACGTCGTTCGGATTCAGGAAGGTCCTGCGGAAGCCGCGCTTGAGGGCCAGGGATTCCAGCGAGGTCCCCGGGTCGGTGATCGCGACGAACTGCCGCCCGGTCTTCGCGCCGGCGCGCGATTCCATCTTGTGCCAGAAGTAGTCGAACAGGGAGTTCGGTTCGATGGTGGAGCCCGACTTGCTCGCCATCAGGAAGAGGGTCTTATCGAGGTCGAGTTCGCGTTCGACGGCGAGCAGAGCGTCGGGATGAGTCGAATCCAGCACGTGCAGACGCGGCTTGCCGGGCGCCAGCGGGAGCACGCGGCGCAGGGTC
>CAIQSZ010000302.1 GCA_903874575.1 uncultured Elusimicrobia bacterium | reverse complement strand
GGCAAGACCTGCGTGATCCGTCACGACGGCAAGGGCGTGTTTTCGGGTCTGCCGCCGCGCGTGGTCGTCGCGCGCTACCATAGTCTGGTCGCCGCGGAGCCCTTGCCGAAGGGACTTTCCGCCACCTCCCGCGCCGAGGACGGCTCGCTGATGGGCCTGCGCGTGGACGGCCGGCCTGTCGAGGGCGTGCAGTTCCATCCCGAGTCGGTAGCCACGCCGCTGGGCGTGAGGATGTTGAAGAACTTTTTGGCGCTGACGCGCCGCCGTCGATGACTGGGCCGGACGCGACGGCCGCGCGTCATTGGCTGATGAAGTCCGAGCCCGGCGTCTTCTCCATCGGGATGCTGAAGAGCAAGGGCGTCGCGGGCTGGGACGGCGTGCGCAACTATCAGGCGCGCAACTTCATGAAAGCCATGCGCGTCGGCGACAAGGTCCTATTCTACCACTCGAACGCGGCGCCCTCCGGCGTCGCGGGCCTGGCCGTCGTCGCCAAGGCCTCGTATCCCGACCCCACGCAGTTCGACCCGAAGTCCGACTACCACGACCCGAAGGCGGCGCCCGACCGCCCCATTTGGTTTCAAGTCGACCTGCGCTTCGCGGGGATTCTTCCGCGCCTGTTGTCTTTGGACGAACTGCGCGGCGTGCCCGCTCTCGCCGGCATGCCGTTGTTTCAGCGTTCGCGGCTGTCCGTCCAGCCCGTCACGGCCGAGCAATACGCGGCCGTCGTCGCTCTCGTCAGGGGACGGCGGACAGCGCCAG
This sequence comes from uncultured Elusimicrobia bacterium, assembly GCA_903874575.1. GTDB lineage: Bacteria > Elusimicrobiota > Elusimicrobia > UBA1565 > UBA9628 > GWA2-66-18. The sequence continues at coordinate 1,934 of CAIQSZ010000302.1, read as the reverse complement.
CCAGAACCGGCCCGGCGAGGCAAGGCGCTTCTCGGGGTCGGGCTCGAGCGCGTCGTCGATGAGCGCGTCCAGCTCCAGCGGCGCGCCCGGGACGCGCGTAGACACGCGGATGTAGCCCTTGGCCAGCTTCGCCTGGGAGCCCTCGAACGGGCGCGCGCCGGTCACCATCTCGTACAGCACCGCGCCCAGGGAGAATACGTCGTTTTCCTTCTGAACGAAGCCGTACTCCTGCTCGGGCGCCATATAGTGCGGCGTGCCGTCGACGTTGCGCGTCATCGCCGCCTTGGCGCCCGCGCGCGCGGCGTGGCGGGAGATGCCGAAATCGAGGACCTTCACGCCGCCGTCCTTGGTCAGCATGATGTTGGCGGGTTTTAGGTCGCGATGGACGACGTCGCGTGAGTGCGCGTACTCCAGCGCCGCGCAAACGGGCCTCAGTATGCGTTTGACCTCGGCCAGCGGCAGGCGCTTGTACTCCCGTAGGATCTGGTCCATGGTGCGGCCCTCCAGGCGTTCGAAGATCAAGTACAGGCCGCGCTCGTCCTCCACGATGTTGTGGATATCGACGATGGCCGGGTGGTCCAGTTCGGCGACCGTGCGCGCCTCGGCCATGAAGCCGGCCTTCGCCGAGTCGTCCAGCTTGAACTCGTCGCGGAGCATCTTGACCGCGACGGGGCGCCGGAGCTTGCGGTCGGTCGCTTCGTAGACCACGCCCATGCCGCCTTGACCGATGGATTTACCCAGCGCATAGCTCGCTTCGAAGCCGGAGGATGGGATCGGGGCTTTGGGGCCGCCGACGTGCATGACGCCGAAGGCGATGAGCAGGCCGCCCAGCAAGGATGAAAATAGAATCGCGGCGAACTCGCGGGCCCGTTTCTCCCGCTTCGGCGCCGGCGGGCCGTTCCCGCGGCGGTCGCGCGCGGCGGCCCGGGGCGTCAGGCCGTGGCGGCGGGCGGCGTCGGCGTAGGCCCCTTCGAACTGCGGGCTGAGCGCGGCGGCGGCTTTGAAATCCTCGGCCATGGCGAGGAAATCGCCCCGCTGCTCCTCGGCGAAGGCCCGGTTGGCCATGGCGTAGGCGTCCTTCGGGTCCACCTCCAGGGAGGCGTGCGCGTCGGCCATGGCGTCGGTGTAGCGGCCCATGCGGTTGTAGGCCCAAGACCGCGCGTCGTGCAAGGCCGCGTCCGAGGGCCGGACGGAGAGGCCGCGCGTGGCGTCGTGAGCGGCGTCCGCATATTCTCCGAGGAGGTTGTGCGCCGCCGCGCGGACGTAGAAGGCGCGCGCGTCGGACGGATCGACGGTCAGCGCCTCGTCGGCGTCCTCGATGGCGCCCCAGTAGTCCTTGACCGATAACTTGGCTCCGGCCGAGGCGACGAAACGGTGGGCCGCGCCCAGGCCGGGAGTCTTGACGGCGGCCCGGCGGCGTTCCTCCGCCTGATTCAGTTGCTGGATCAGGCCGCGGTACGGGCGCTCGGCGGAATCGTCCGCGCGCGGCGCGGGCTTGTCTTGGAAATCGGAGATGTTGAGCGTGCGGCCCTCGGACAGTTCCGTCAATTGGGAGGCGGCCGCGCTCTTGCGATCTAGGGTCGGGACCCGCCAGCTTATCGTCGCGGGCGCGTCGTCGCTGGGGGAGGCTTGGACGGACGCCGCCCACAGAAGAGCGGCGAACGGAAAAACGATGAGCACGGATCTCATGATTCGGGGGCCGCCGTTGCGCCAAGTGTAGAGAGCCGTTAAATATCCGTCAAGGGCCTCGGGTACCGTCCGGCGCGTCGGTTTGCTAAGCTTGGCGGGCGCGGTAAGAAAACATGCGATGAGTCCCAGACTTTTCTGCGTCGACGGCACGAACCTGGTCCGCACGGCGTACGGCTACGGCGGGCAGGCCCACCGGGGGCAGGAACAGGCCGACTCGGAGCATCTCGTTTCCCTTTTCGCCGGCG
>CAIQSZ010000301.1 GCA_903874575.1 uncultured Elusimicrobia bacterium | reverse complement strand
GGTACGTCGAGGTCTGCGACGCGGTCACGCTGGAGTCGGCCCGGGACCTGCGCGGCCCGCGCCGCCTGCTGGCCGCCGCCCGCCTGGGCCGCACGCGGCTCATCGACAACCTGGCGCTGTAGCCGCGCGGAGAAGTGGCGGACCTCGTCGGCTTAGACGGCGTCGCCGGCGGCCGCGCCGGAGGCCCAGGCCCACTGGTAGTTGAAGCCGCCCAGCCAGCCGGTCACGTCCACGACCTCGCCGATGAAGTACAGGCCCGGGACCTTCCTGGCCTCCATGGTCTTCGAAGACAGCTCGTCGGTGTCCACGCCGCCGCGCGTGACCTCGGCCTTCGCGTAGCCGTTGGTCCCGGCCGGAACGAACGGCCAGGCCTTCAGGCGCGCGCAGAACTCATCCAGGCTCTTCCTCGGTAGGTTGCCCAGGTCGGTCAGGTTCGGCAGGTACAGGTCGCAGAAGCGCTCCGCCAGCCGCTTTGGGACCAATGCGGCCATCTGGTTCTTGAGCTCCGCCTTGCCGCCCTTGCGCCCGGCGAACCACTCCTGAAGCTCCGGGCGCGACAAGGCCGGAACGAAGTCGACGCGGACCGCGTCGCCCGGGTTCCAATGGAGCGACGCCTGCAGGGCGGCCGGACCGCTGAAGCCGACGTGCGTGAAAAGAAGATCCTCGCGGAACGAGATGCCGTTCGTCGTCACCGCCGCGTCGAGCGCGATCCCCGAGAAGCCGTCCCATCTCCCGCGGTCCTCGGCGCCGAAAACGAAGCCGTCCAAGCCCGGGGCCGTCGGCACCACCTTCAAGCCGAATCCTTCCGCGATCTCAAGCCCCTTGCCCGTCGCGCCGAACTTCGGAAACGACAGCCCGCCGGTGGCGACCACCACCGACGCCGCGAAGAACTCGGCGCGGTCCGTCCCGACGACGAACCCGCCGCCGCGCCGCTCCACGGACCCGATCTCGTGCGCCAGGAAGAACCGGGCTCCCGCGCCGCGGCAATCCGATTCCAGCATGTCGACGATCTGCCTGGCCGACGCGTCGCAAAACAGCCGGCCGTGCCGGCGCTCGTGATAGGCGATGCCTCGTCGTTCCAGCAGCGCGATGAAGTCGGCGGGGGCGAAGCGCGAGAGCGCGGACCTGCAGAAGTGCGGGTTCTTCGAGACGAAATTCTCCGCGCTCACCGTCCGGTTGGTGAAGTTGCAGCGGCCGCCGCCCGAGAGGACCAGCTTGCCGCCCGCCTTCGCCGCGTGATCGACCAGGGCCACGCCGCGCCCGCGCCCCGCCGCGCGCAGCGCGCACATCATCCCCGCGCCTCCCGCCCCGAGAACGACGACGTCGAAGGATTCCACCCGGACAGTTTGACTCATCGGCGCCGCGCTTCACAAGGCCGGAACGGTTTTATCGGCGCGATTGACTTTTCCCCCCTTGAAAGTTAGGATGGGAACCGGATGACGCACGCCAAAGCACATACTCGCGCCCAAACGCCGAAGCCGGCCAAGCCCAGCTATAAGCGCCAGCAGTACTGGGTGGACGCCCCCCTGCAGCTGCAGATGGTCGGCTACGTCCTGGTGATGATCACGGCCAGCCTTCTGCTGACGGCGTTCAGCGTCTACCGCGGCGTGACGGAGTCGTCCATCCAGTCGCACGAATTATTCCATTCGCTCGAGTGGGTCAAGGATTGCCTGCGCGCTCCGCTGATGCTGGCCTCGGCCATCTCCCTGCTGGCGGCGGGCCTGCTCACCTTGTTCTGGTCGCATCGCTTCGCCGGTCCCCTGCGCGTAATCTCCGCGGGCATCGCCCGCGTGCGCCACGGCAATCTGGCGGTGTCCGTGCGCGTGCGCGAAACGGACGCGCACCAGGAGTTGGCCGCCGAGTTCCAAAAAATGCAGGAAGAGCTCAAGAAGATGATCGAAATCGACCGCTCGCGCATCGCCGCGGCCGTGTCCCATCTTGAAGGGGCCGAACCCGACGTCGCCGCCGCGCTCGACCAACTCAAGCAATCCTGCTCTCAATACCACCTATGAGGACCGCCGCGATCCTCGCGGCGACCTGCCTGCTGGCCTCCGGCGTCCGCGCCGCCCCGATCGACGCCTTCTTCGACGCCTTCGGCGCCGACGGCGCGCGTACGCTGAGCGACCGCGGCTACCTGGTGATCCAGGGACAAGGTTCCGCGCGCCGCTTGGCCGCCGCGCATTGGAAGGCGCTGGAAGCGCTGACCGCCGCCGCGCCGTCCTGCCGGGCCTTGGCCGCCGCGGCCGCCGACATGCCGCCCGCCGCGCCCGACCTGGGGCTGGCGCCCTGCCGCGCGCTCGACGGCGGCGCGATGACTCCGCGCCTGCAGGCGCTGGCCGCCGCCGTCGCGGCCGAGGGCGAGGAACGCTGGTCCCTGGTCTCCTCCAGCGCAAGCCTGGCCGAGCCGCCGGGCCTGCCCAATCTGTTCGACACCGCCTGGGGTCGGGAATTGGCCGCGCGCCGGCGCGCCGACCGACTGGAGGACCCCGCGCCGCTGGCCAAGGGCTTCTTCGAGGATTTGCTGGCCGGCCCCCGCCCGAACGAGGACGCCGTGAAGCACTTCGCCGCCGTCCTGGCCGCGCGCGGAGTCTCCGGCACGCGGGCCGCGCTCGCCGCCGACGCGGCGCGCGGCGCCGCCGGCGAGGAACTGCGCGCCCTCATCCGCCGCTACCTGCAGGACGAGCGCCGCCGGCGCGGCCTGACGCTGGCGCGCGCTCGCCGCAAACAGCTGTTCGCGGACAAGGAGACGCGCCGCGACCTGGACGCGCTGAACGCGCTCGCCGCCGCGTTGTCCAAGCCGGAACTGCTCGCCGCGCTGGAAGCCTCCGACGCATGCGAGCCTCCGCCCGCCGGGCCGCCGCGTGGTTCGTATTTATTAATTCCGGCTGGCCGGCCGCGGGCGTCCGCGTTAACTTTTACGGCGCGCAGCCCTGCTGCCGCCGCCGCAGCGCCCGCCAGGAAATAGCCGGT
>CAIQSZ010000300.1 GCA_903874575.1 uncultured Elusimicrobia bacterium | reverse complement strand
TCGAAATTGAACGCGCTGACGACGATGACGGGAATGTCCCGCGTTCCCTCGTTTTTTTGCAGCTCGACGAGAACCTCCTCTCCGGACTTACCGGGAAGCATGAGGTCCAAAACGACGATGTCCGGCTTATGCCTGAACGCCAAAACCAGGCCGTCCTCGCCGTTTTCGGCGTCCAGCGTCTTGAAAGTTTCGGAGAAACACATGACGATGAGATCGCGCAGATGCTCGTCGTCGTCAATGACAAGCACCGTCTTTTTATCGATTTCAACCATGGTGTAGGGATGATATTAATTTCTAAGGCGAATGGATGGCGCGAAACCGCAAGGCTTGGTAGACTATCTTCGTCGTCCCCATAGCTCAATGGATAGAGCCCCAACCTTCTAAGTTGGTGATGGAGGTTCGATTCCTCCTGGGGACAAATATTTTCGGTGTAGTTGCAGAGCGCGATCGACGGCAATGAGGATGGGATATGGCATCGGACCTGGCATTCGTTGAATTCGCCTGCGACCAAGCGCGGGACGCGGGGCGGCTTTCGTTTAAGAAAATGTTCGGCGAATACGCGATCTATCTTGGCAATAAAGTGGTGGCGCTGGTCTGCGATAACCGGCTGTTTCTGAAGCCGACGCGGGCCGGGAGAGCGCTGCTTGGAAACGTCGCGCCGTCCCCGCCTTATCCCGGGGCCAAGCCGTACTTCCTGATAGGCGAAGAGATCGAAGACCGAGAACTGATGAGCGCGGCGTTCAAGGCGGCGGGCGACGAAGTTGCGGAGCCCAAGCCCAAGAAAAAAACGAAAAAAAGAGGGGACCGAAGATGAATATCCTGCACGCGGCGCTCGCCTTGACCTTGGCCGCGCCCGCCGTGGCGGCCGAGGCGCCCGCGGCGGCGCTGTCCGCCAAGGAGATTTACGCCAAGGACGCGAAGTCGGTCGTGCTCATCCTGGCCGGGCGGCCGTCGGGGGAAGGCGAGCTGGGCACGGGCAGCGTCATCGACGCCTACGGCCGCGTGCTGACCAACGCCCACGTGGTCGTCGACGACCGGACGGGGCGGCCGTTTCCGTCCGTCCGCGTCTACCTGAAGCCCGCCAAGATCAGCGGCGATCCGAAAACGGACATGCGCGACGGGATCGACGCGAAGGTCGCGCGCTACGACCGCCGCCTGGACCTGGCCCTGCTGGAGCCGACGCGGGCGCCCGGCGTGCCGGCGCTCGTCTTAGGCGACGACGCGGGCGTGGAGCCCGGCGATCCGGTCGTGGCCATCGGCCACCCGGAGCAGGGGGGGCTGTGGACCCTGACCCAGGGCGTGGTCAGCACGGTCGTCGCCGACCTGGGCGGCGTGAAGGGCAAGAACGCGTTCCAGACCGACGCCAGCATCAACCGCGGAAACTCGGGCGGACCGCTCCTCGACCGCTCCGGCGCCATCATCGGCGTGAATACCTCGATGGCGCGCAAGGCCGCCGACGGCCTGACCATCACCAGCGTGAACTTCTCGATCAAGTCCTCGGTGGCGCGCGCCTGGGTCGGGGGAGAGAACCTCCCCGCCGACGTCGCGACGACGTCTCCCGCTCCGGCGCCGGCCGCCGCCGCCCTGCCGCCGGCCCCGCGGACGAAACCCCGCGTGCTCACGCCCGCCAAGCCCTACCGCATCGACGACGTCGTCGAGCGGGAGATGAAGGAGATGGAGGATCTCGGAAACGAGATGCACGATGAAATCCAGCGGCGGGCGGCGCGGCCGCGCGGACGGCGCGTCCGCCTCAGATCAGGAAAGCCAGGCTGGCCAAGACCAGGATCGCGCCCGTCATGACCCGGCCGAAATCGGCTTGCGTGCGCCCGGTCACCATGTAATGCATTCCGGCGCCGAACAAGGTCAGCGCGGCCGCCCACTTCAGGGCGAACTTCGGCGTCAGCGCGTAAGCGGGGACCGGCGCGCCGGAGCCGGGCGGCGGAGCGACGATCAAGGAAAACATGCGGTCTCTCCTAAGGCTTGCCCGCCGCGGCTTTCGCGGCCCAGGCGTCCCATGCCGAAAAATCCTCGCGGTCGAAGCTCTTCTTCGAGAGCAGGGCCAGCAAGGTGAACGACAGGGCGCGGCTCTCGGGCTGGGACAGCTTCAGCAGGGCGGCCATGCGCGGCGCCGCGGCCAGCATGGCCGGCCGGTAGGCTGCGCGCTCGGCCAGCGGCACGAGAAGCCCCATCGCCTTGCCGCGCACCGCCGACGACGGATCGTCCAGGCGGAGCAGAACGCGGTCCAGACCGATCTCCTGCTCGGGATGATGGTTGGCCAGGTCGGCCAAAATCTGCAGAGCCGCGCCGCGCACGCGGGCGTCGGAGTCCGACAGGGCCTCGCGGCAGAGGGCGGCCACTTCCGGGCCCGAGGCCGAGTAGCCGAGCACGAACAGCGCGTCCGCGCGGGCGGCGCCGTCGGCGTCGGCCAGCAGGACGCGCTTGAGCTCCTCGCCTTTGTTCTTGCGCGCCGCCTCGACGAACGTCCGCTGGGCGGAGTCCAACTCCGGCGTCCCGCCCCATAGGCAGTAGAAACCGGGGCAGTTCGGCCGGTCCAGCGGCATCTCGCCGCGACGCGACAGAGCCTCGCCCTTGGCCACGTACGCTCGCCACGCGGCGAGCGCGCCATCGGGATCCGGGATCTTCGCCTGAGGCGCGGGAGTGAACGTCAGGCGCGAGGCGTCCGCCGCGTCGACCACGTCGAAGACGGCGTACATGGCATGGTCGACGGACGTGAAATATTCGGACACGCGCAAGTCCACCCATTTCACGCCGGGCAGGGCCGCGGCCTCCTTCTCCATCTTCAAGCGCAGGACCTCGGCCTTCTCCAACCCACCGGACGTTCCTAGATTGCGCAGGCCCACGTACAGCTTGAGACGCGGCTCGAACAGCTCGCGCGCCTTCTCGCTCGTCAGCGCGGCGGACCGATAGGCGTCGATCCCGCGCAAAGTGGCCGTGGATTGAGCCGCCGCGGGGAGCGCCGCCGTCAGTAATAACGCCGAAATAATCACCTCGCGCATCGCGCGGATTATAGCGTTTTTTATTATTGTAAGGTTACAAGATGAGCGGGACCACCCTTCGAGGCGCCGTCGTGGAGATCCGCCGAACGCCCCTCAAACGCCCGTTCGTCACCGCGCTGGGGCGGCGGACGTACACGACCAACGTGGGGATCGTCCTGCGGCTGGCCTCAGGCGCGCAAGGCTACGGCGAGGCGTCCACCTCGCTGGCCATGAAACGTCTGTCCGCGCCGGCGATGAAGCGCGCCCTGGACCGTCTGGCCAAACGCGCATTGGGCGCGGACGCGTCCGACTGGCGCGGACTGGTCGACGACGCCTGGGAGCGCGCCGGGGACCTGCCACCC
>CAIQSZ010000299.1 GCA_903874575.1 uncultured Elusimicrobia bacterium | reverse complement strand
GGGGCGTATTGTTCGGCGCGGCCTTCTTTTGGGTGCCGGGAATCGGCCAAGTTCTCATCGCGGGTCCGCTCGTCTCCGCGGTCGTCGGCGGCCTGGAGGGAGCGGCGCTCCTGGGAGGCCTGGACGCGATCGGAGCCGGACTTTACAGCATCGGCATTCCTAAAAACAGCGTCCTTAACTACGAGACGGCGCTGAAGGCGAACAAGTTCGTGGTCGTCGCGCACGGGACGGCCGAGGAAGTCGCTCGCGCCAAAGCGATCATGCTTGCCCACGCGCACGCCTAAAGCCGCAAAGGAGATAATCATGGAAACCCAGAGTTCATGCGGAAGAAACGACGGCGGTTCCAGCGAACATGCCTCCTGCGGTCATGAGGCCTGCGGAACGCGGAAGACGAGCGACTGTCAAGCGGACCATGCCGTCGAGATGTGGACTTGCGCGAGCCATCGCGCCTGGAAGGAAGTACACGTGGACATCTTGAAGGCCAAGATCCTCAAGGCCTGGGGGCCGCAGATGGAAAAGACGGCCGACGCCGTCATCGAAGCCATGGCGATCCAATGGCAAGCCGCCATGACCCAGGGGAAGGCCAAGGCGGAACTGAAACAAAAAATCGTCTCGATCTTGGATGAAAGCAAGAAATAACCCCGCGTTCCGGGCGCGCAAAGGAGCCCTCATGAAAACGAAGAGAAAACCGAAGTCCAAACCCAGCAACGTCTTTACGCCGATGGAGACCGGTCGGCCCGATGCGAAGCGCGTTCCGGACGTTCGTAATCCAACGGGCGCGCAAGGAGGGTTGGGACCGCTCGGTCAGGAAGGAGAGGGCGAGCGCCAAAACGATCAGCTTGCGGCGTTGGAGGAGATCGAGCCGGAGGAATAGCCGCGAGAGGACTTCTCGTGAACAAAGATCGAACCACGATGGGAAATGCTCTTTCCCCGGAAATGCTCCGCAAAATGGACGCCTATTGGCGCGCCGCCAATTACCTGTCGGTCGGCCAGATATATCTTTTCGACAATCCGCTGTTGAAACGGCCTCTGGCGCCGGGGGACGTGAAGCGCATGCTGCTGGGACACTGGGGAACGACGCCCGGGCAGAACTTCATCTATGTTCACCTGAACCGGATCATAAAGAAATACGACCTCGACATGATTTACGTCTCCGGCCCCGGGCACGGCGGCCCGGCCGTCGTGGCCAACACTTACCTTGAGGGCACTTACAGCGAGATCTATCCCGACATCAGTCGGGATGAATCCGGGCTCAGGAAGCTCTTCCTGCAGTTTTCCTTTCCCGGAGGCATTCCAAGCCATGCCTCTCCGGAGTGCCCGGGCTCGATCCACGAAGGCGGCGAACTGGGCTATTCTCTGAGCCATTCATTCGGAGCGGCGTTCGACAATCCATCCCTCATCGTCGCCTGCGTCGTCGGCGACGGCGAGGCGGAGACGGGACCGCTCGCCACCGCATGGCACTCCAATAAGTTTCTCAACCCCGTCGGCGACGGCGCCGTGCTGCCGATCCTGCATCTCAACGGCTATAAGATTTCAAATCCTTCGCTGTTGGCCCGCATCCCCCGGGAGGAATTGGAGCAGTTGCTCCGCGGCTACGGGTGGACGCCCTATTTCGTCGAAGGCCACGAGCCGGCGCTAATGCATCAGGCCATGGCCGCGGCGCTCGATACCGTGGTGGAGAAGATCAAGCGCATTCAAGAGGACGCCCGCGCTCGCGGCGGTTGCGCGCGGCCGCCCTGGCCGATGATCGTCCTGAATTCGCCCAAGGGCTGGACGGGCCCGAAGATGGTCGATGGCCGACGGATCGAGGGCACCTTTCGCTCGCACCAACTGCCGTTTTCCGACCCGGCCACCCAGCCCGCGCATCTCAAGCTGCTGGAAGACTGGCTCATGAGCTACCGGCCGAAGGAACTGTTCGATGAGCAAGGCCGCTTAAAGCCGGAACTGGCCGAAATCTCGCCGAGGGGCGAACGACGCATGGGCGCCAATCCCCACGCCAACGGCGGCCTCCTGCTGCGCGACCTGCGGATGCCGAACCTGCGGGACTACGCGGTCGAAGTGGGCGCGCCGGGAGCGGCGGGCATAGGCGACACGCGCGTGCTGGGACGCTTCCTTCGCGACGTGGTGAAGCTGAACGACGAGCGAAAAAATTTCCGCGTCTTCGGCCCGGACGAGACGCTCTCCAACGGGCTGGAATCCATTTTTGAAGCGACCCGACGCCAGTGGGTCGCCGCGACCGAGCCGGACGACGAGTTCCTCGCGCCGGCAGGGCGCGTGATGGAAATGCTGAGCGAACACCAATGCGAAGGCTGGCTCGAGGGCTACCTGCTCACCGGGCGCCACGGGCTCTTCAACTGCTACGAGGCCTTCGTCCACATAGTGGATTCCATGTTCAACCAGCACGCCAAGTGGCTGAAGGTGGCGTCGCACCTGCCTTGGCGGCGGAAAATCGCATCGCTCAATTATCTGCTGACCTCGCACGTTTGGCGCCAGGATCATAACGGCTTCACGCACCAAGATCCGGGATTCATCGACCATGTCGTGAACAAAAAAGCGGAAGTCGTCCGGGTTTACCTTCCGCCGGACGCCAACTGCCTGCTGTCGGTGATGGACCACTGCCTGCGCAGCCGCCATTACGTCAACGTCGTGATCGCGGGAAAACATCCGGCGCCTTATTGGCTGGCGATGGACGCCGCCGTGAAGCATTGCGCCGAGGGCGCCGGCATCTGGCGGTGGGCCGGCAACGATCAGGGAGGCGAGCCCGACGCGGTCATGGCCTGTTGCGGCGACGTGCCCACTTTGGAGGCTCTTGCCGCCGTTTCGATTCTGCGCGAACATTTGCCCGATCTGAAAATCCGCGTGGTCAACGTCGTCGATTTAATGAAGCTGCAGCCGGAGGCCGAACACCCGCACGGGCTGAGCGACGCGGCCTTCGACGGGCTGTTCACCAAAGACAAGCCGGTCGTCTTCGCCTTTCACTCCTATCCGGGGCTGGTGCATCGCCTGACCTACCGCCGCGCCAACCACGTAAACTTCCATGTCCGCGGTTACAAGGAGGAAGGGACGATCACCACTCCCTTCGACATGACGGTGCTCAACGACATGGACCGCTTC
>CAIQSZ010000298.1 GCA_903874575.1 uncultured Elusimicrobia bacterium | reverse complement strand
GGACGTCGCCGTAATAACGCTGGAGCAGGGTCTCCGAGTTTTCAACGGCGGGACGAACGAAGACGCCCTTTACGAAGAACCAAACGAAACTGGAGCCCGCATGGAGGACCGTCGGCAGGGGCAGCTTGAACAGCACGTCCTTCACGGACAGGGGGAATTTGAAGTAATTGCCCAGGAACTTGATCTCGATGGTGCGATGATAGGGCAGGAGATCGGGGCCCATCAACGACTTTACGTCGCCGAGCATCTTCGCGTCCGTGGTGTGGAAGATGTGCGGGCCGTATTCGTACACGTCCCCCCCCAACCTCACCCCGCCGGCCAGCCCCCCGACGGGGTCTCCCGCCTCGACGAGGATCACCGGCCGTCCAGCCTCGCGCAGCCGGCGGGCGGCCGACAGGCCCGCGCAGCCGGCGCCGAGGACGACGACCGGCTTATCGCTCACGCCTTCCAGCCCTTGACCTTCTCGACGATCAGCGCGACATCGGACTCCCTCAAGCCCGGGTGAATGGGCAGGCTCAGCGCCTCTTCGTTCAGCCGCTCGCACACCGGCAGCTTCGCGTCGGAGCCGTAGATCTTGTTCAAGTGCAGCGGATGATAGCGCAAGGTCGTGTAGACGCCGTTGTCGTACAGGTACTTGGCGAACCTGTCGCGCGTGCCGCCGGGGACGCGCACGCAGTAGGTGAAGTAGGAGTGCTTCGCGTCGGACGGCGCGTCCTGCGGACGGATCAGCCAGCCCAGATCTGCGAACTCCTTCTGGTAGACCTCCCACACCTTCTTGCGGAAGGCCTGCATGGCGTCCAGCTTGCGCAGTTGGGCCAGGCCGATGGACGCGGCGACGTCGCTGGGCAGCATCTTCGGGAAGAAGTCGGTGACGCTGTACTCCCACCAACGCGCCTTCGACGCCGACGCCTCGAAGCCGGACTTGCCGATGCCGCAGTAGCGAAGCTGCTTGGCGCGCTCCACCCGGGCGGGGTCTTTCGCGGTGAGGCCGCCGCCCTCGCCCATGGCCAGGTTCTTGACGGCGTCGAAGCTGTAGATGCCCACGTCGCCCAGGCCGCCGCACAGCGCGCCCTTGAGACGGGAGTCCACCGCATGCGCCGCGTCCTCGACGATGGGAAGGCCGAGCCGGGCGATCTCGTCCACGCGAACCGGCAGACCGCCGTAGTGCACGACCATGACCGCCTTCGTCTTCGGCGTGCGCGCAAGCTCCACGTCCTTCAGCGTGATATTGTGGGTGTCCAGATCCACGTCCGCGAAGACGGGCCGGTGTCCGCACAGCACGACGGCATGCGCGCAGGAAATCCAGGTAAACGACGGCACGATGACGTCCGAGCCCGGCGGAAGGTCGAGCAGCTTGATGGCGAGATGCAGCGCGTTCGAGCCGGAGTCGAGCAGCACGAACCCGGGGAGCCCGCCGCGCTCGGCGAACTGCTTCTCGAAGGCCGCGGTCTTGGGACCGATGCCGATCCACTGGGCTTCGAGGCTGGAGCGGACTTCCTCCAGCTCCTCGGACCCCATCTTCGAACCGAACACGTTGATCATTTTCGTTTCCCCTCGTGCAGCGCCAGGCGCAGGCAGACGCCGTCCACGCTGGCGCCGTCGAAACGGCTGTCGGTGAAACCTCGCACAAGGTCGATGAAGCGGCGCGCCGTCATGCGCTCGCTGCCTCTAAGATTTCGTGCGTTCAATCCTTCGGCGCGGTCGTGATAGGTACCCTTCTCCTTCGGGAAGAAGATCGCATAGCGTCCCGAGGACAGAGCGGGCCAGGCGTCGCGCACCAGCTTGGGCTCGGCCAACGCCACGCGGCGGGTCAGCGTCTCGCCGTCGTCGGTGGGGAGCACCGGCACGCGCAGGCGCGCGATCAACGCCCCCTTATCCACCAACGGGACCATCCGGTGCAGCGAACAGCCGGCGGGAGACCCGTCCGCGATGGCCCAGTAGGTCGGCCAGTAGCCGCGGCCGTAGGGCAGATAGCCGGGGTGCAGGTTGATCGGATGCGGCGTCGCGTCCAGCGCGCGCGGAGGAAGGACCACGTTGCAGTGCGCGCTGAACACGCAGTCCGCGTCGCGGCGCAGATGAGCGGCGTAGGCGGCCCCGGCAGGATCCTTCACGGCCTTCGCGCGCGGGAACAGCGAGCGCAGACGCGGCGACAGTTCGCCCGCCTGGTAGCTGACGACGGTCAGGCCGCGGCGCGAGGCGAGGAACTCCGCCACGGAAAGGCCCACGACGCCGCGCGCCAGCAGGCTCAGGCGCCGGATCGGCGGTCCGCAGAAAACGCTCATTTCGCGGGAACTCCGCGCCGATGGTAGATGGTCATGCCCGCGTTGGCGAAGAAGGAGTCGTCCTCGGGCGCGCGGCCGAAGGGCGCCGCAGGCGGGAAGACCTGGACGACGTCATAGCGGCCCGGCAAAGCGCGTTCCAGGGCGCTCACCTCGCGCGAGTCGCCGACGAACCACTCAGGCTCGCGGCCGGCGGCCTCGGCGGGCTTTTCCAGGACGACCAGCTTCACGCGGTCCCAGCGGAACGGCGGGGTGTGCGCGGGCTCCGGGTAGCGCCATAGCCCGACCTCGGCGCCGGCGGGAATGTGGGAATCGATCCAATCGGCAGCGACGGCGCGCGTGGAGGACGGGCCGGCCTCGCGGCGCAGGTTCTCGAGATAGACGCCGCCGCGCGCGCCGGCGTCCGCGAGGACGGCGGCGAGGAGGACAGCCGCGGCGGGACGAGGCAACGCCGCCAGGAAGTCGGCGGCGAGCGCCACGGCCAAGGCCGCGCCGGCGTAGTGCAGGCGGAGGGAACTGATCATGGCGGCGAACTCGGGGAAGCGGCCCAGCACCAACGCGCCGCCGCCGATGATCACCAGCGAGATGAGACGGCGCGGACCGTCCGCGAACAACGCTCGGACCACGGAGATCGCGGCGAGCGAAGCGAGCGCCACGCCCAGGCCCGCCGGGACGACGCGGCCGAAGAACGCGGTCAGGCCGGACAAGGCGAAGCCGAAGTGGGACGGGGAGAAGACGGTGAACTCCCAGGCGAAATCGCGCGGGGCGAAGACGAGGTAGGGGTTGGTCAGGACGACGAGACCGATGCCGGCGGTCGCGCCGCCGAACGCCCACGCCCAGGAGCCCTCGCGCCGCACCAGGCGCGCCAGCACCGGTAGGCCGACCGCATGAGCCGCCGCAAGGTTGCCCCCCGCCGCCAGACCCGCGGCTAGGCCGCACAGGATCTGGTCCACCCAACGTCCTTCCTCCACGGCGCGAATGGCGCAATAGACGGCGAGAACGAACCAGAACACGGACACCGGATGCGGCTTGAGCACGTGCGCGTTGACCACCGCGACGGGAACCAGCGTCCATAGCAGGGCGGCGACGGCGCCGGTGCGCCGGCCCGACAGGATGCGGCCCAACTCGAAGAGGAGCCACACCGTACCCATGTGGAAAAGCAGGACGTACACGCGGCCGAGCAGATACAGCCGCGCCAGGTCGCCCGGCACGGCCAGATAATGCGCCAGGTCGGGCGTGAGGCGCGCCAGACGCAGGACGCGCGCCGCGGCGAGCGCCGCACCCAGCGGATAGACGAACGCCCCGCCGTACTGCGCGTACAGCGGCTCGAAATCAAGCTTCCACGGGCGCATGCGGCCCAGGATGATGAAGGACTTCTTCTCGTCCGGGTTCACCGACTGCGTGAGCAGAGAGCGCGCGGAGTTGAGCAGGGCATCGGGCGGGAAGGCCCAGCCCGCAGGAATCTCGACGCGGCCGACGACGGAGGTGCGCGGCTCGTCGGCGCGCAACTCGGCGTGCGAGCGGTCGATCTCGGCGTACAGCTTGCGCCACGCGTCGGCCAGGCGGGCCGCGAACTCCGGCGAGCCGCGCAGCGGCTCCGGCAGCGCGCGCAGGCGGTCCGCGCCCGGCAGGCCGCCGGTGATGCCGGTCAGCCCCGTGACAAGCGCGACGGCCAGCGCCGCAAACAGACCGGCCTCGGCGCGCCAACCGCCGCGCTTGCGCTTGAGGCGCAGGAGAAGACGGACGTAGGCGGGCAGGAGCTTCCAGGCGTTCGCCTTCGAGACGCCGCCCACGCGCGGCGCGTAGTGGATCGGCAACTCGATCACGCGGCCGCCGGCGGCGAGAATTCCGACGAGCAG
Organism: uncultured Elusimicrobia bacterium; assembly: GCA_903874575.1. Lineage (GTDB taxonomy): Bacteria > Elusimicrobiota > Elusimicrobia > UBA1565 > UBA9628 > GWA2-66-18. The sequence continues at coordinate 4,233 of CAIQSZ010000298.1, read as the reverse complement.
GTCCTGTTGGACCGAAAAGTCCGTCGCGGTCGATTCCACCGCGACCGCCGCGGCGCGGTCGTACAGGCGGAAACCGCTGGACGACTCGCGCACGGGAAGATCCAGCACCCGGCGGGACACCATGTTGAGCGACCGGCTCAGGACCTGGCGGATCAGCGGCATCTCGGCCGTGCCGCCGCGGCAGTAGCGCGACCCGACGATAAGCGCCGCCTCGCCGCGGCGCTCCCATAAGCGCGAGAAGTCCTCCGGAGCATGGGAGCCGTCTGCATCGAGGATGCCGACCCAGGGCGCGCGGGCCGCCGCAAGGCCCTCGCGCACCGCCGAGCCGAAGCCCTTGCCCTTTTGGCGCTCCACGCGCGCGCCGTGCGCCCGCGCGACCGAAACCGTATCGTCCTTCGAGCCGCCGTCCACGACGAGGATTTCGCCTCGGACGCCCAGCGTCTCGAATACCTTCGAGAGCCGCGGCAGGAGCAAACGGAGCCCGGAGCCCTCGTCGAGCGTGGGCAGGACGATTGAAAGCTCCGGAACGGCGTGCGACCCGTTCACGCCGCCTCCCCCGCGAGCGCCCTGCGGGCCGCGGGAAGCCGCGGGAAGCGCCCATACCAGTCCTGGAGAGTCAGGTAGGCCGCGGGCCAAAGCGCCGCAAGGAGCAGAGTCGCCGACTTGAAGGTCCGCAGCGGGGAGGCGGGCAATTCTCGGCGCAGGGCGGACCACGAGCGCAGCGCCGCGAGGCGTTCGCCGCGCCAAGCGTGAAACAGAATCTCCCGCGCGCGGCGCTCGGCGCGCCAGGCGCGTTTACCCGCCTCCGTCAGCGCTCGCCCGCGCTTGCGCAACTCGGCCTCGAAATATCCGTCGAGTTTGTCCTGAATCTTGAAATAACCCTCCAGCTTGTCGGGGTTCCAATTCATGCCCTGGAAGGAATTCCGGCCGTGCACGCGCAGCCCTCCCAGCGTCCCAGGCACGGAGCACCCGGGGGCGAACATCAGCGCGTGCCGCGAGACATAATTATCCGCGTGCGTCGTCAGGTCCTCGGGAACCGGCGCGATCAGGTCCAAGACCGAGCGGCGCACGCATATCCCCGTGGTCCCGACCAACACCGAGCGCCCGTCGAGCACGTCGTCGAGAGTCACGCGCTCGGGGAGGGTCCCGCACGATCTCCGGAGCGCGCGGCCCGACGCGTCGACGGCCTGGAGCGGATGCTGGACGAAAGCCGCGTCGGGGTGCGCGTTGAACGCGGCGACGACGGACGCGATCTTGGCCGGGTACCAAAGGTCGTCGCCGTCCAGGAAACAGACGATCTCGCCCCGAGTCTCCCGCAGGCCGCGATTGAAAGCCGCGCCCTGGCCCATGTTGGGCTGGGAGACGCAACGGACCGCGGGCTCGTGCGCGCGCGCCCGGGCCAGGGTCCCGTCGCGGGAGCCGTCGTCGATGACGACGATCTCGCGGCGCAAGCCTCCCCAATCCTGGGCGAGGGCGCTGCGGACGGCCTCGTCGATGAACGCCTCATGCTGAAAGGAATTGACCACGACCGCGACGGACGCGACGTTCGGCATGCCCCTCAATACCTCCGGAAGAAGGCGCGGAACTGTTCGACCACGTAATCCGCGTCCTGGGGGGTCATGTACTGGTGGCAGCCGATGTAGAAGCCGGAGCGGTTGAGCGCCCGCGCGACGGGGTACTTCGGCTCGAGGTCGCCGAACAGCCGCCGGTACACCGGCTGATTGAGGAGGGGGAGCAGGTCCCGAGTCTCCACGCCGCGATCCTCCAGGAAGTTGACGAGCGGCTTCTTGTCCTCGCCGCGCAGGACGAGCCCGTACAGCATGAACGTATGGTCGCGGTCGGGCGGGCAGGCCGGCAGTTGAAGCCGGCCCTCGAACTCCCGCAGGCCCGCGCTCAGGCGGCGGGCCAAGCCGATGCGCGCCTTGACGATCTTGTCCTTTTCCTCGAGCTGCGCCAACCCGAGCGCCGCTTCGAGCTCGGTGGCGCGGAACGAATGGCCGACCGAGACGAACTGGAAGCGCTTGGCGACGATCTCATGGAGCCGGGCCCCGACGGCATCCTTGTCGTCGTCGATGGACAGATAGATCGAGTCGCGGCCATGGTTCATCAAGCTGCGCAGACGCACGTAAAGGTCCGGGTCGCTCGTCGTGGCCAGGCCGCCGACGCCGGTGACGATGTAGTGCGCGACGTAGGTCGAGAAGCAGCCGACGTCGCCGAGCGAGCCGACCTTGCGGCCCTTGTAGCGCGCGAACATCGTCTCGGCGGAATCCTCGACGACGGACAAGCCCCGCCTCTTGGCGATCTCGAGAATCGGGTCCATGTCCGCGGGCAGGCCGAGGAGATGGACCGGCATCACGGCGCGGGTGCGCCGAGTGATCTTGGCCGCCATCTTCGCCGGATTGATCGTGAAGGTCGACGGATCCACGTCGACGAACACCGGAACGAGCCGGTTGTGCAGGACCACGTTGGAGGTCGCGATGAAGGTCACCGACGGAACCAGGACCTCGTCGCCGTCCGCCCAGCCGTGGCGCTCCTTGAGCGCCTGGACGGCGATATGGAGCGCGCTGGTGCCGGAGTTGCAGAAGATCGCGTGGCGGCTGTCGTGCTCGGCCGCGAACGCCTCCTCAAAACGTCGATGGAAGGGACCGTACGACAGGCGGTTCGAACGCAGGACCTGTCCGACGTAGCGGCGCGCGCGCGGACCGACCGCGAAGCCTCCGACGCCGATCTCTCGAAGCCCCGCCTTCGCGGGCCTCTTCCGGGAACGAAAGGTCATGGGCGCCATTCTACTGAAATTGGACGGTCCGGAACGACTCACCCGGGGCGGAAACCCGGGCGACGTGAAAATGTTAGAATCCGCCCGTGCTTGAGTACGCCTTTCTGACTTTCGGCTCGCTGTTCGCGATCGTGGACCCGTTCGCCGCGATCCCGACCTTCCTGGCGCTGACCGCCAGCGACACCCCGCGGCAACGGCGGCAAATCGCGCGCACCGCCTGCATCACCTGCGCTGGCATAATGGCGCTGTTCGCTCTGACGGGGCCCACGATCTTCCGCTTGTTCGGCATCACTCTGTCCGCGTTCCAGGTGGCGGGCGGCCTGGTGCTCCTGCTCTCGTCGCTGGACATGGTGCGCGCGCAGAAATCCCCTCTAAAAGAAACGCCCGAGGAGATCGCCGAGGGCATGGACAAGCACGACATCGCGATCACGCCCCTGGCCGTTCCCCTGCTGGCCGGTCCCGGCGCCATCACCACCTCCATCGTGATGGCCGGCCGCGCGACGACTCTGGCGCACAAGGCCGTCTTTTTCGCGCTGATCGCGCTGGTCGCGCTGCTGAGCTATTGGACCCTCATCATCGCCGCCGAAAGCGCCAAGCGTCTCTCCTCGACTTTGCTCAATATCATTACCCGCTTGATGGGCCTCCTCCTGGCGGCCATCGGCGTGCAATTCATTCTCTCGGCGCTCAAGCTCGGATGAACGCCGGGCCGGCCTGCCCGCTGTGCCGAAGCGCCGATAAAAAGTCTTTCGTGCGCGAACGCGCCGGATACCGCCTTTGGGACTGCCCCGCCTGCGGCGTCGGCTTCTGCGACCCGTTCAAGAACCCCGGCCCCGAATACTACGAACACAACCGCGACCTGTACTCGGCTAAGATCGAGGAAACCAGCGACCCGATGTCGTTCGAGTACGACGAGGCGCTCGACCTGCTGGCGCGCTCCCTGCCGCGCGGAGCGCGCGTGCTCGACGTCGGCTGCGGCGCGGGAGGTTTCCTGCACCGCGCGCGCGCCGCGGGCTTCGCGGCGTCCGGCGTGGACTTCAACTCCATGCGCGCGGCGGCGCTGGGCGCGCGCGGTTTCGAGGTCTTCTCCGGAAGCCTTCCGGACTTCGGCCGCCGCGGCGGCGCGTCCGGCTTCGACGCGATCACGATGTTCGAGATCATCGAGCACCTCGACGATCTTGGGATATGGCTGGACGTTGCGAAGTCCCTGCTCAAGCCCGGCGGCCTGCTGATCGTCGGCACGCCCAACCGAGGCCGCCGCTTCGACCCGTTCCAAGGGCCCGGGCTTGAGGACATAGACAACCCGCCGCACCATCTCACGCGGTGGAACGTCCCCGCGCTCGGCGGCGCGCTCGAGGTGACGATGAAGAACGGCTTCACCTGGCAGGGCTTCGAAGCGGACCTTCGCGGCGGCTCGTTCTACCGCGGGCAGTTGGAGCTTCAGTACGGCAAGCAGGCCG
>CAIQSZ010000297.1 GCA_903874575.1 uncultured Elusimicrobia bacterium | reverse complement strand
GGGGGGCCGGGGGGGCCGGGGGGGCCGGGGGGGCCGGGGAGGGTGCGGGGGGCAGGGGACCCTCGGACAACCGACGGCGCAGGTCCGCGTTCGTCTCCAGAGCGCGAGAAAGTTCGGACTGGAGGGCGGCCGCGGCCTCGGCGGACGCCCGCGCGCGGTCGCGCGCCTCTGCCAGGGCCTCGACGCGCTCCGCCTCGCGCTGCTCAGCCAGCCGGCGCGCCTCTGCCAGGGCCTCGACGCGCTCCGCCTCGCGCCGCTCGGCCAGCCGGCGCTCCTCGGCCAATTCGCGCTCCAGCGCCGCGACGGCCTGCTGCGCCCGCCTGGATTCGGCCTCGAACGCGACGATCTCCTCGGGCGTCGGGGGCAGACGCGCGCGCTTCTCCGTGATCTCGCGTATCAGTTCTAGTTCGCGCCGCTCGTTCTTCTCCCGCTCATCCAGCAACTCCCGCCGCAACGCCTCCGCGGTCGCTACCGCGCGCTTAAGGTCGCTCCGCAGGGCGTCCAGGTCGCCGGCGCCTCGGGTTAGTTCCAGTCTTTTTTCCCGATCGAGCGAGCGCAGGCGCGCGGATACGTCCTCCAGGCGGGAGCGCAGAGACTCGTTGTCGCCCTTCAACTGGCCCGACTGCGCGGCGGCGCGGTCCAACGCCGCGTGGACTTCGCGCAGGTCGCCGCGCAGCGAGTCCTCGACGGCCCGCGCCGACGCCGTCGCGTCGGACGTCGCGCGCTCGGCGACGCGGCGCAGGGAGTCGAGACGAACGGCCTCGGCTTCGAGAAGGGTCGCCCGTTCCTGCACGGCCGCGCCGCGGGCCTCCGATTCGGCCAGGCGCGCGCGCAGTCCCTCGACCTCGCCGGCGGGGAGGGAGCCCCGCGCGAGCTCTCCGCTCAATCGCTCGTTCTCGCAGGCCGCGCGTTCAAGCTCGGCGCGCGCCGCCGACAGCTCCTCTTCGAGCGCGCGGGCGCGCTCCTGCGCTTTATCCAGCGCGGCGTCGCCGCCGCCCGCCTCCAGGCGGAACTCGTCCAAGGCCGCCGAAGCGTCGGACAGCAGGCGGCGCGGCCCTTGCAGGGAGCGGCCGCTCATACCAGGCCCCCGCCCGCGTCGGCGCGGCCGCCGGCAAGCTCTCCCCGGGCTTCCAGCGCCGCCACCGCGTCCAGCACGCGCGAACGCGCCGCGTCCACCTTCTCGCGCGGCTGAGCGCTCGCGACGGCCTCGCGCACCGCCTCGCGCGGGCGCTCGGGGAGTTCGCCCAGCACGAGATCGGCGAGTTCCTTCGGGGCGCCGCGCAGCGCCGCACCCCAGGTCTCATACGGAACGGCGGAGAGCAGACGGCGCCGCGCCTGCGCGGACAGGCGCCCCAGATCCTCGAACCCGAAGACGTGCCGCCGGACCTCGCGGGCGGCGTCCTGATCGCGCGCGGCGATGCGGTCCAGCATGTCGGCCCGGGCGTCGCCGGAGACGCGGCTGAGCAGGCGTCCCAAGCTCTGCGGGCCCAGCACCCCGTTTTCGACGGCCTGGCGCAGGCGCTCCTCGATGGCGCTCAGCCGCTCGGGGTCGGCCAGGCTGAGCTTCAGGAGTTCGGTGGAAGCGGCGGTCTGACGGTCGGGGGAAAGCTGGGCGAAAAGACGGGACGCCAGGTCCGGGATGCTTTCCGCCAGATGGCCGAAGAACAGCGACAGATCCTCCGGCTTCTCATAGCCCAACGCCCGCACGACCAGATCGCTGTCACGGCCGATCAGGAAATCGAAACGGCGCCCGAGCATGGGCGCGCCCGCGGCCGAACCGGACGGCCCCGCGGGCCCCTCAAGGAAACCGCCCGCGCCGGGGGTGAGTTCCGGCAGGAGTTCGGCGCTCACGGCCGCAGCGGGCGCGGCCGCGGGCGCCTGCGGGCGGACCGCCAACTCGCGACCGAGCGCGCGCCCCGCCCGAACCAGGCCGAAGCCCGAGATGGCCGCCGCCAGGAGGAGCGCGACGGCGCCGCCGAGGGCGTAGGACGCGGAGCGCCAGTCGCCCGGCGTGGAGAACGCTGTCTTCCACGCGGGGCGCAGGGGCGCGCGCAGGATTCTCATCGAGTCGCCCCGCGCGACGTCGATTTTGAGAATCTGCGGCAGGAGCTGGGAGACGTCCCGAACCAAGGCGTCGTCGAGCGCCGAGTCCAGGATCACCGTCGCCTGAATCGAACGGACCTGGAAGCCCGCGTCGCGCCGGCTCTGCTCGCGCTCGCGCTGGAAGAAAGTCTGCCCGGGCGGGTCCTTCTCCTTGTCTTTTCCGGAAGCTTCGGGCAGGCGATCTTTCACGTAGCCCGGAAGGTCCAGCAGGCGCGTCGCCGCTTTGCCGGCGTTGGAAGTCCTGTCGATGGGAGTGAGGATTTCGGTTTCGGTGTTGATCTCCGAGCGGTCGCCCTGAAGCTCCACGCGGACCTGGGACCGTCCCGGCCCTAGGACGGCGTCAAGCGCCTTTTGGGCGCCCGCCGCCATGTGCTCGGCGGCCTCGGCCTTGTCGGCGTCGGTGGTCGTGGCCGCCGCGGCGCGGACGGCCAGCAAGGCGATGAGCGCTAGACCTCGCATCATAAGGAGCATACATCATGACGCCGGGCCGGGGGTTAAGGATTTGTTATCGGAAAACGGGAGAAAGAAGGAGAAGCGGCTGCCCCGCTCCGGCTGAGAGACGGCCTCGATGCGGCCGCCGTGGCGCTCGACGATCGCCTTCGAGATGGACAATCCCAGCCCCGTGCCGCCCGCGCGCAAGGGGTCGGGACCTCGCTGAAACGGGCGGAACAGCTTGGCCAGGGCCTCGGGAGCGATGCCGACCCCCGTGTCGCTGACCGAGCACTCCAGCCCGTCCGCGCGGCGGCGGACGGCCACGTCGACGCGGCCGCCGGGGCGCGTGACCGTGATCGCGTTGGAAACCAGGTTCGTCGCGACCTGGATGATGAGATCGGGGTCGACCCGCATCATCGGCAGGCCCGCGTCCGCCGCGAACTCCAGGGTCAGGCCGCGCTCGACGGCGCGGGAACGCTGGAATTCCGCGGCGTCCTCGACCAGGCGGACGACGTCGGCCGCGCGCGGACGGTACTCGAGCTGGCCGCGCTCGATCTTGGCCAGGTCGAG
>CAIQSZ010000296.1 GCA_903874575.1 uncultured Elusimicrobia bacterium | reverse complement strand
GGGGCGTCGCATGGCAGTCGCGGCAGGACTTGCCCTTGACCGGCCCGAAGGCGACCGACGGCGCGGACGCGCCGCTCGGGCGCGCGTGGCATTGGGCGCAGGAGACGGCCGCGTGCCTGTCGCGCAGCGGGAAATACTTGTCGTGGTTAAAGCCCGGGGCGGGCTTCCAGGCGTCCTGCGCGTGGCATTTTTCGCAGTCCGGAATCTTGCCGCCGGCGTGCGGATCTTTATGGCACGAGACGCAGTTCTGGGCCAGGCCCAGGAAGGTGCCGGAACGTTTCATCGACGGAAATTTCTTCAGGGAGAACGCGGGGGCGCGCTTCTGGTGGCACTCGCCGCAGGCGAGCGCCGCATGCTTGCCTTTCAGGGTGAAGACGACGTGGTCGTGGGCGAAGGTCTTGGGCTCCTCGCCTCCCCAGGAAACCTTGTTGACCGGCTTGAACTCCTTGCCGTTGTGGTCCGAGTGGCATTTGCCGCAGGCGGAGGCTTTCGAGGCGAGGGTCTTGCCGTGGTAGCCGATTTTTCCGTCGAGCTGGCGGGCGATTTCGGCGTGGCAGGCCAGGCAGCCGACGGCCAGCCCCTTGGGGTCGTGGCACTTGCGGCAATCGCCCACGTAGGAAGAACCGGCGACCGCCGCGTGCGCCGCCGTCAAGTCGCCCGGCGAGGAGCGAAACGCGGACATCCAGGCGGCGATGGCTCCGATGATGAGGACGCCGACGACCAGCGGCGCATAGCGGTGTCTCAGCATCAGGGGACGCCGGACATGAGCCCGCCCACGCGCATGGCGATCAGCACGTGGCCGAGGGCGAAGATCAGCATCACGATGGCGAACCAGCGGTGAAAGAAGCGCCAGCCGGCCATCACGTCGCGCAGTTCCTGGTAATACGAGAGCCAGCGGGACTCGCGCACGTAGCGCCGCGCCAGGGGCAGTATTTCTTCGGCGGCGTCCGTCAGTTCGGGCGAGGACAGCACCAGCCTGCGCAGGCGCGCGTAGTCCCGGGCCGCCTGGCGGTCGCCTTCGATCATCGCGCCCAGCGCGGAGGCCAGCCCGTGGTGAGGAGCGGCTTCGGGCGTCGAAGGTTCCTCCCCCAGGCCGATGCCGCGCGCGCCCAGCGAGGCGCGCAGCTCCTCCAGTCGGAGGCGCAGGTCCGAGAGCTCGAGTTCCTGGCCCTGCATGGAGCGCGGCACGTGCGCGTAGATATAGCGGCCGACCAGTCCCGTGACGAGGACGACGAACAAGGACAGAAACGCCAGTCCGCCTATGGGACTGCGCGGCTGGAACGTGCTGTGCAGGAGGATCATCGCGCAGCCGACGATGCCGGTGAACACGTGCATCGACATCCAGTCCCTCAGGGTTCCCATCCACTCCCACTTCACGTACGCGCGGCGCAGCAGGTAGCCGAGGTTGAGGAAGATCAGAGCATAGCCGACGATTCCCAGAGGCAGGCCGAGGTCGCCCGATGAACGCAGAAGTCCATGGGCTCCATGGAGGGGGCGCTCGCTCAGCGGGAGCAGGTAGTAGGAGCGGAAGCGCAGAGCCATGAAGGCCAGGCCCGCGCAGGCCGCGGCGCCCAACGCGGTCAGCGCGTGAGACGAGAACGGCCGCTGCAAAGTCTCTCTTCTCATGAGGCGGCCTTCGCGGCGGGTCCGGCGGCGCCGCCGAAGCTGATTCCGATCTTCTTCAGGAGCGGAAAAGGAGGGTCGCCGCCGGCGAAGACGAAGGACCAGTCCACCGCGAGGCGTTTCTCGCCGGAGTCCGCCGCGCCGTCTGCGCCGCGCAGGACGGCCGCTCCAGGCTCGAAGCGGGCCACCTCGGAGGGGAGCATGAGCGTCAGGCGTCCCGCCGCCACGGCTTCCTTGAGCCTCGTCTCGTTGCGGGGTTTGAGGCGGAAGAAGTCGGACTTGCGGTAGGAGAGGGCGACGGAATTGCCGGGCTGCAGGGCCAGACCTATGGCGGCCTCGACGGCGCTGTCTCCTCCGCCGACCACCAGGATCTTCTGCCCGGTATAGGTCGCCGCGTCCACCAGCTGATAAAAGACGCGGTCGGAGTCTTCTCCAGGGACGCCGAGCCGGCGAGGCGTCCCGCGCCGGCCCAGGGCCAGGGCGACGAAGCGGCTGCGGTGCTCCCCTTTCGTGGTCTTGGTGACGAGGACCTCTCCGACGCGTTCGATGGAAAGAAGCCCTTCGCCCGAAGAGGCCGGAACCGCGCTTTTGGCCATCGCGGCTTCGAGCAGGGCGAGGAGCTGCTCCTTCTCGTACTCGCCCGCCTTCATGGGACCGTGGACGGGGATGCGGACCTGCTGGATCAAGGTCAGCTTGCGGCGCGGGTACTTTCGGATGGTGCCGCCGACGCCGTCTTGGCTGACGACGGCCACGTCCAGCCCGAGTTCCTTGGCGCGCAGCGCCGCGCCCAATCCCGCCGGACCGGAGCCGACGACCAAGAGGTCCCGCACCCCGGGCTCCTTGGGCGTATGCTTTTCCTTGGAGCGGCGCGCCATCTCCTCGACCGCCCGCGTGCCTTGCTCGATGGCGTTGCGGATCAGCGCGATGCCGCCCAGCTCTCCGATCACGTAGACGCCGGGGACGCTGGACTCGTATTGGGGGGAAAGGATCGGTATGTCGGTGCGCTGGGAGACGTCGCCCAGTCCGACCTTGAGCGCTCCGACGGGGCAGGCCTCCTCGCATTTGCCGTGGCCGACGCAATGAGAGCCGTGGATGACCGCGGAGACGCCGTTCACCAGCCCCAGGACGTCGTGTTCGAGGCAGGCGGCGATGCAGCTGCCGCAGCCCACGCAGACGGCTTCGTCGATGTGCGGGTATTGCGCGATCGCCTTGTCGGCGCCTTTGGCTTTCGCCGCTTTCAGCCGCTCAAGATTTTCGTGAGTGCGTTCTTTTTCCAAGCTCTTCTGCCATCTCGCGAGCAAGAGCAATGTCGCGCCCAAGGCGGCGCCTAGGGTGATCGTCGTCGCATCCATGTTCAGTCTATCCCTCCGTCCCTACCAGCGCCAAGTGATGCCTCCGTTGATGATCGTGCTGTGGACGGATTCCTGCCAGCTCTGGGCGAACCCGGCGTCGAGCATCCAGACGGCGTCCGGCCGCCAGTTCAGATGGAGGCTGGCGTCGCTGATCCACAGACGGCGGCGGAAAACGCTGGTCGGGCCGAGTCTGGCTCCGGCGTTGGCGTCCACCGACAACCGGTTGGCGAACATCGGCAGGGCTGCGGACACCGTCCCTCCGTAATCTCGACCGGCCGGATTGTATAAACTATATCCGGCCAGGTTCACCGAGGCGTTCGGCAAGCCCGGCAGACCGCGGCGGCCCACGGCGAGCCGCCACTGACCCGGAGTCCACTGCCCGGCGGTATTCAAGAGCGATAAATCCTCGTCGAGCTGCCAGCCCCCGCCCAGCGACTGCGCGCTGCCCGCGAAATAGCGCCAGTAGCCGTTGTTGAGATAGGCGGTCGTGTCCCCGGAGAGCGCGCGGTCGGCGGCGGTGTCCAGCGGCTCGTAGTGATTGGCGCCGGCGCGCAGGCTGACGCTGTAGGCGACCGGCGCGTTCAGGTTGAGGTTCAGGCGGGTCAGTCTCGTTCCGGTGTGCAGGGCGGCGGCGCCGGTGTTGAAGTCGAACTGCATGTTGCTGGACAGGCTCAGCTTCGGCCCGAGGTCCGCGCGCTGGTCCCAGAGCGCGGCCAACTCGTCGCCCTTGCCCAGGTATAAGGTGCGCATCGCGCCCACGCTGCCCGAGTAGTAGAGCTTGCGATATTCTCCGGCCTCGACGGTCGCATAGGCCGCCGCGACCTTCTCGCGGCTCGAGAAGCCCATGTTCGTCCGGTCCGGGCGGTTTCCGCCCGCGGCTCCCAGGCGCAGGCCGGAGACGACCGGCGCGTCGCCCTGCGCGCCGTCCACGTAGCCCAGTCCCGAGAGTTCTCCGGGATAGAACCGTCCCAGGCGCAGGAAGCCGCCGTTCTCGGCTTTGCGCGTCAGCGCTCCGCGGTACAGATGCGGCTGAATCCGGCGGTAGTCGTCGGAAGTGGAAAAGACGCTGCCGTTGCGGCGGCTGGCGTTGCCGGACCAGTCGAGGGACCACGCGCCGCCGCCCATCCGCTCGACGGACCCGTCGCTGTCCAGCCGTGACGAGGCGTACCACGCGCGGCTGGGCATCACGCTTTGGTAGACCTCGGCGGCGCGCAGGCGGCCGTGGAAGACCGTCGCGGTGCGCGCCAGCGCCCTTTTCTTGACCGCGACGGGGGCGAGGAGGGGGACGAACTCCTCGTCGGCGGGATTGACGGTTCGTGGGGCCTGGGGCGGCGTCGGGGGAACGGGCTTCTCGTCGTTTTTTAGGTTCTTATGGCTGGCGAAGATCACCGAATCGCCGACCTTGGCCTCTTGTCCCGAGACGAGCCAGGTCACGCGCAGACGCGTGCTGCCGAGGTCGACCCACAGCACCGACGCCATGCCCACGTTCGCGCCTTCGCGCTGGATGACTCCGACGTCTCCGCCCTTGAGCCGGGAATCCCCGATGTCGATATCGAGGCGGCCGTCGGCGGCGGTCGAGATGACCCGTCCGGTCAGAGGCTCGTCGGGGCCTTGGGCGAACGCCGCAGACGCGCCGATCATCGCCGTCAACAACGCGATGCGGCGAATATGTCGGGCGCTCAGTCGTCGCAGTTATTCCCCCGGTTGCGATGGCAGGCCGTGCAGGTCGCGGTCGTGTAGACCGGCGTCGAGTGGCACTGGATGCACTTCGCGTTGTGATGAGATCCGGTTCCCGGGGCGCTGTTGCAATTGGACGGGGTGTGGGTGAACCCGGTCCATGTCGCGTAGCCGGTATGGCAGGTGCTGCACGCGCTGGCGAAGATGCCCTGGCCGGTATGATTGATGGGGCTGGTCGCGGCGTTGAAGTCGCCCGTGTGGCAGGACTCGCAGGTCCCAGACGCGAAGGCGTGCTGCATCGCCGTGCCCGGGCCCCAGGCGGTCGTGTTGTGGCAATTCGCGCAGGTGGTCGGAAAGGAATTCGCCGCGTGCTTGGACGCGAGGCTGGTATTGGCCGCCGCGTAATCGGCGGCGTGGCAGGTGTAGCACGGAGTGGCGGAGACGAAGGCGTGCTGCATCGCCGTCCCGGGGCCCCACGCGGCGAAGTTATGGCAGTTCTGGCAGGTTTGCGGGAAAGAGTTCGCCGAGTGTTTCGACGCGGGCGTGGCCTGAGCTCTCGCGTACACGGTCTGGTGGCAATTCCAGCACACGGGGTTGGCGCCCAACGGCGCGTGGTCGAACACCGCGCCCAGCCAAGTCGCGGTGCCGGTATGGCAGTTCAGGCAGGTGGTGGGAAAAGCCTGCGCGACGTGGTTCGGGGCCGACGTATAATCGGCGGCGTGGCAGTTGTAGCACGGAGAGGCGGAGACGTAGGAATGCTGCATCGCCGTTGCGGGGCCCCAGGAGACGAAGTTGTGGCAGTTCTGGCAGGTTTGCGGAAAAGAGTTTGCCGAGTGCTTGGAGGCGGGCGTGGTCTGAGCGCTTGCGTACGCGGGCTGGTGGCAGCCCCAGCACACGGGGTTGGCTCCCAGCGGCGCGTGGTCGAACGCCGCGCCCAGCCAAGTCGCGGTGCCGGTATGGCAGTTCAGGCAGGTCGTGGGGAAAGCCTGCGCGACGTGGTTCGGGGCCGACGTATAATCGGCGGCGTGGCAGTTGTAGCACGGCGCGGCGGAGACGAAGGCGTGCTGCATCGCCGTTGCGGGGCCCCAGGCGGCGAAGCTATGGCAGTTCTGGCAGGTCTGCGGGAAGGAATTCGCCGAGTGCCTGGACGCGGGCGTCGCGTTGGCCGCCGCGAAGTTCGCCGCGTGGCAGGTCGCGCAGACGGGGTTGGCTCCGAGAACCGCGTGGTTGAAGGCCGCGCCCAGCCAGGTCGTGGTGCCGGCATGGCAGGACAGGCAATTCTGCGAGAAGCTCAGCGCGACGTGGTTGGGCGCGGCTTGGAAGTCCTTGGAGTGGCAGGCCATGCAGTTCGGATTGGGCCCCAGCCCCGAGTGGTTGAAGGCGGCTCCGGGCCATCCCGCGGGCTGGTGGCAGGTCTGGCAGTCCTGCGAGTAGTTCTTCGCGACATGGTTCGGCGCGGAAGCGTACTCGCGCGCGTGGCAGGCCGAGCAGTTCGTCGGCAGGGCCTTGAAGTCCCCTTGATCGGCGCCGAGGTGGCATTGCCGGCAATCGATCACGGCGTGCATCCCGGTCAAGGGGAAGCGCGTGCGCGCGTGATCCGCCACCTTCTGTCCCTGGCGCCCCGGACGCGTCCAGACGGTCTGGTCGTGGCAACGCTCGCAGTCCAGGCCCAAAGTGGCCTTATGGGGGTCCACATGGCACCCGCCGCAGCCGCGCGACAGGTAGGCCTTGATGGGGCCTCGGTCATTATGGCACCTCAGGCACGCGGCCTGCTCGTGGGCTCCCAACAGGGCGTAGCCGGTTTCTTTCCTATGGTTGAATGAGAAGTCCGAACGCAGGACGTCCCACCGTTTGGCCACGTGGCACAGCGAGCAGTCCTTGGAAAATTTTTTGTGGGGGACCATCGGTCCCCACTCTTTCTTCCATTTCAGCCGCGGGTCGCTTGCGCGAACCGGCGCGGCGGCCGTCGCAAGGACTATCAGCGCGGCGGCGGTGTACAGGAAAGCACGGGCGCGTCGCGCGCCGCTAGGATGAGCGTCTCCGTACATATATAGTTTCACATTCTATCATGCAGGTATACCCGAAAACAATCAAACATTTCCTAAACAATTAGCAATTTCGCGGGTGAGGAATTCAGCGATCTTAATTATTTTCTTCCGTCTGGATCGGCGTCGTTGGAACGAGCCCGAGGCCCGCCATCGTTGGACGGCGATCTAAATAGATCGACAGGGCGATTGGCTCTGTCCTTATACATGTGAGTCTCGTAACTCGCTCCGTGAGTGAGGACATGGTATCTCCCTTCAAGTTCGAGCGCCAGATTTCGGTTGGCTCCGTCGTCGAACATCGTATGCGCCCGAGTCATGGGCCGGGCGAATTCCTCGCTCGAGACCGGACTTTCGCCTCGATCGACCCAATCCGCGATTCTCTCGATTCGCAGAAATAGCAGCGCGCTCGGCCCGGGTTCGCCCCCTTCCGTGAGCATGCCGTGGGCGCGGAAAAATTCGAGCGCTACCTCGTGATCGATCCGATTCAGTTCCGCGACGACGGCCATGGCCGCGGTCTTGGCCTCCGAGTCCAAATTTTTAAAGTTCACCCCGTAGCCGTCATAGATGCGTTCGAGGAGGCTTCTTTCATGCGCGTAATGGTGCCGTCGCAGAAATCCAGGGCTTCGATCGATCTTGGACAGATCGTGCTGGCTGAGGAACTCGTCTAGAATCGTCGGGTCAATGTCTCGGAATTCTTCCCGGCCGATCCGGAGGAGCTCCTGCCCGAGCAGGCGTACGCGGTGGATATGCGCCTCCATGTGCACGCGAAAATCCGCGATGTTGTAGACGCGCCTGGCGAGCAAACTCGTCTCTATCGGTGCGGCTCTCTGCGGAACGGCAAGTTCGGCGTCCAATCCTGCCGAAACGACAAGTGCGACCGCCGGGGGGATACTCGCTAAAATTTTCGGAAGGCGCAGGGGCCTCCTTTGGGGCCTCGCAACGTGCTGTTCGGGGGGGAGTCTTGTCTCTACGGCAGACCTTGTTCGGCCCGCGTATGCGGCAGTCATCGCTGCGAGCCGGGGGGGAGCACTCCCGGAGCGGTCCGTGTCGACCTCGACCGGTCCGCCGGGCCCGGTTTCGAGTTTCAGGTGCGGCGATTCTTGCTGTAATTTCAAGGCAAGGGCTCGAGCATGCTCCTGCGTGCGCACGGCGCGTAGCTGATGCGCGACGGCTTTTGCGCGAGCTCGGGCTCTCCTGCCGTAAAGCCCGTAAAATTCGATGGACTGTGCCGCAGCATGTACCGCGTCCACCTTGGAGGCGTCGTCCGCCGCCGCTGCGGCGGCCTCCAGCGCGAGTACGTCGATTTCGATGTGCGCGGCCGGGCGCGACTGCTCGTAGGCCCACGAAACCATATCGCCTAAGGCGTGGGCGCGCGTCGGATCGATTGGTGATTCCATATGTCGTAGGACATGCGCTGGCAGTTCTTTGGCCAACGGTCCGAGGGCCTGGTAAGAGGCCTCGGATGGGGGCAATTCCAAGACTTGTTGCAAGGGAGGGTTGGTCGCCACGACGTCGGCTCCCACCGGAGAGCCCAAAAATCCCTGCAGGGCCATGAACACCGGCGCGGGCATGGGGCTGGAGCGGCCCGTCGCGCCGCGCATTTGAGCCTGGACCTCCGTTGCGCCGCTGAGAGCCGATACGAGGGCCAGCGTCGTGATGGAGCCGCGCAGACGGAATGATCTCATGGCGCGCATGCTAGTAAGGGTGCCGCATGGAAAAAACAAATATCTCCAAAATATTTTTCAAATGTAGCAGTTGCGTATTGATAAAATAACGGTATGCGGCTTGGACCGGCGATAATTCTTGGATTAGCGCTCTTGCGCGCTTCGGACTTGGCCGCCTCGCCGGAGAACGGCGGGCCGCCCGCGCTTGGAATTTGCGAATGCGTCAAGGATTCGCGGTGCTGGGGGCTGACGAAAACATTTTTCGCCCAGGTCGTTGACGTCAAGAAGAAAGAGGTCGAAGGGGCATTGCCGGGACGTTATTTCCCGCGCACCGAAACCTGGGCGCTGTATTCGGCCGACAAGGATGGGCATTTCCTGCGCGTGACGTGCGGCCCTGCCCGCGCTCCCTGCGCTTCTTATCGCGATCAACTCGAATGGCGGTTGGTCGCTTCGGCGTTGCTTAAAGTCCTCCCGCATCGCGCGGTGGACGACCGTCTTTTCCATCCCGTAACATGGATTATCACCGCCGAGGGCGAGGCCGCGCTCTCCGAAGCGAAACGCTGCCGGCCGGGGCTTTGGTCCGATTTGGCCCCGGCATTAACCGCTTCCGCTCGATGAGTTTCCCGCGGGCATCCTTAGATGAAAGCGGAACGGGACTGGACGTCGCGGCGCATCCCGGCTACACTGGAATCGTGAGAATCTTCGTCCTCCCGGCGGCCGCCGCGGCGTTGTGCGCTTGCGCGATCGGTTCCGGCCGAGTCGAGACGCTGTCTCAGGCCCCGTTGTTCCGCGCGCGGGCGCTGGCGATCGCTCCGGCGCGCGGGACGGGTCCTCTGCGCGCCCGCTTGCCGCGAGCGTTGGCGGCGCGCCTGAAGGCCGGGGGCGTGCACGCCGTGGACCTGGAGAACTCGGACAGCGTGCTCGCCGGTTCCGCCCTAGGCTTGGAGACGGCCTCCGATACGCGCGTCCTGGACGAAATACGCCGGGCCACCGAGGCCGACGCCGTGGTCTTCCTGACCGCGGCCCCGAACTGGAGCGCCATCGACGTCCAAGTCGTCTCGGCGGCGACCGGCGACTCGGTGCTGCGCGCGGTCGTGCGGCCGCGCGGAGAGGCTTTCGAGAGCGTCGACGAGGCGGCCTCCGGGGCCGCCGAGGCCCTCGCCTTGCTGGCGCTGGAGCGCGAGCGCGCGAAGTCCGCCGCCGTCGAGTCGTCCGACGAGATTCCGTTGCCCTGAGCGACGCCGTGATTTCGTAGGATATCCGCGTGGATGCCGCCCCTTTCGGCCGGACCCTCTATCCGCTCGGCTTGGCGCTCTGGCTGGGCGCGTTCGGCTGGCGGGCCTGCGCGGTTTCCCGCGCGGCCGACGCCCTCTCCCGCGCCGACGACCGCTTGGAGTCCGACGCGGCCGCGCTGGACCGCGGCGCGCGCCGCCTGGCCTCCCTGGCGCGGGAGTCGTCCGCCCAGGCCCGCGACGCGGATTTCCTGCAGGGCCTGCCCAACATCCTGCCGGAAGACAAGGGCTACCTGCGCACGCAGAAGGCCATCGAAGGGGAGGTCGTCTCCTTGCGCGCGCAGGTCGGCAAGCGGCTGCGGGGCGCGCTTCACGTCGTCGTGGACGCCAAGGCCAACAAGCTCTACGTCAAGAAAGGCCTGCGCCTGCTTTGGTCGGCGGACGTTTCGGTCGGACGCGGCGGCGGCCTCCTCGACAGAAAGAGCGGCCAGCGCTGGGAGTTCGTGACCCCGCGCGGCGAGTTCCGCGTCATCGGCAAGGGGGTCCACCCGCGCTGGCGCAAGCCGGACTGGGCCTTCGCCGAAAGCGGCGAACCCGTGCCGCCGCCCGACGACCCGTCGCGCTTCGTCGACGGAGAACTGGGCGCCTTCTTCTTGAATTTGGGCGACGGCTACTTGATCCACGGGACCAGATCCGAGGAGCTCCTGGGCCGTCCCGCGTCTCACGGCTGCGTGCGCGTGGGTTCCGCCGACCTTGAAAAGCTCTACAGGTCCATCCCTACGGGAACCAGGGTATACATATTCGAATAAACGCCCGCGTCTCCGCGTTCGTTCTACTATTGACCGGCGCCTTCGTCTTGCTCGGCGGCTGGATGCTGGAGTCTTGGCTGGCCGCGCGGGCGCGGCTGGCGGCGGCCGACGCGGAGGCGTCGACGGCGGCGCGCGAAGACCAGGAGCAGGACATCCTCGAGCGCCAGGCTCTGCGCGACGTCGTCGCTCGGGACATCGCGCAGGCGAAGAGGAGCGCCGCCACGCTCACGCGTTCGCGCCGGCAGATCTTCGAGGGGGGGCTGGCGTTGTCGGAGGAGAAGCGCCTCTTGGAGAAGCAGTGGGAGATCATGACCGCCTATCTGCTCGTCGACGTCGTCGGCGACCGCGTCCAGATCATGCGCGGCGACCAAGCCTACGAGACCTGGCCTCTCGGGGGCGGCAAGCCACGAGCCGTCGGCGGGGAGAAAAAAGCCGTGCCCAGGCTCGCGACCATCGTGTCCAAGGAGCGTTACGCGCACACGGAGCGCGGCAAGTCCGAGCAGATCGGCGGCCGGCTCGACTGGGAGCCGCCCCAGGTCGGCACCTCGGTGCGCGCCGGCGCGCTCGGCGAGAGCGTGATGTTCACGAAGGAAGGGCTGGTGCTCCACGGGCCGCCTCTGCGGCAGGCCGAACACGAGGCTT
>CAIQSZ010000295.1 GCA_903874575.1 uncultured Elusimicrobia bacterium | reverse complement strand
TCGTCGACAAGATCCTGACCCGCATCGGCGCCCAGGACGCGCTGGCCCAGGGCGACTCGACCTTCATGGTCGAGATGAAGGAGACCTCCCACATCCTGCGCTCGGCCACGCCGCGAAGCCTGGTCGTCCTCGACGAGGTCGGCCGCGGGACCTCCACCTTCGACGGCATCTCGATCGCCTGGGCCGTGCTGGAGCATCTGCACTCGTCCTACGCCGCCGGCGGCCGGACGGAGGATGAGACGGCTCCGCGCGGGCCGCGCACGCTTTTCGCCACCCACTACTTCGAGCTCACCGCGCTGTCGCGCTCCCTGCCCGGCGTGGTCAACGCCAACGTCGAGGTCAAGGAGTGGCGCAACGCCGAGGGCCGGGTCGAGGTGGTCTTCCTGCACAAGATCGGCGAGGGCCCGGCGGACCGCTCCTACGGCATCCATGTCGCCGCGCTGGCCGGCCTGCCGGTCTCGCTCATCGCGCGCGCCGGGGAGATTCTCTCCGGCTTGGAAACCGAGTCCGCGTCCGGACGCCTGACCGCCAAGCTCGCGCTCGACGGCTCGATCTCGCCCGAACTGCCCCTCTTCAAGGAGAACGCGATGCTGCGCACGCTCAAGCTCCTGAACCCCGACACGATGACGCCCGTCGACGCGCTCCAGGCGATCATCGCGCTGAAGAAGGAACTCTGATGCCCTCCATCCGCCAGCTGACCGAAGACGTCTTCTCCCGCATCGCCGCCGGCGAGGTCGTGGAGCGGCCCGCGTCCATGCTCAAGGAGCTCATCGAGAATTCCCTCGACGCGGGCGCGACGCGCATCGACGTGGAGGCGACGGGCGCGGGCGCGGAGTCCCTGCGCGTCGTCGACGACGGCCGAGGCATGGACGCCGAGGACGTGAAGCTGTGCCTGGGCCGGCACGCCACCAGCAAGATCTCCGCGTTCGAGGACCTGGACCGCCTGGCCACCTTCGGCTTCCGGGGCGAGGCGCTGTACGCCGTCGCCGCCGTCTCCAGGATCACCGTCACCAGCACGACGCGCGACGCCAAGACCGGCTGGCGCGTCACCAGCGACGGCGCGAAAGTCACCGACGGCCCCGCGCCCGCCGTGCCCGGCACGACGGTGCTGGTCAAGGACCTGTTCTACAACACCCCGGCGCGGCGCGAGTTCTTGAAGTCCGAGGGCTTCGAACGCGCGAAACTAGCCGCCGTCGTGGAGGAAGCCGCGCTGGCCAACCCGAAGGTGCGCTTCACCTACAAGGCGGAGGGCCGCTCCGTCCTGCGCCTGGACTCCGAGGACACCGGCGACGCGTTCCAGGACTTCGACCTGCGCGCCTCGCGCGTGCTGGGCGACGACCTGGCCGGAGGCCTTCTGTCCATCGACGTGGAGCGCCCCGGCGTGCGCGTGCGCATGCTGGTAAGCCCGCTCGACAAGATGGCCTCGTCGCGCTCGTTCCAGTACTTCTTCGTCAACAAGCGCCCCATCGCCGCACGCGTCCTCCAGCAGGCGCTGTACAAGGCGTACGGCGAGCGCCCGGCCGGCAAGCATCCGATCTGCGTCGCCCTGTTCGACCTCAACGCCGACGCGTTCGACGTCAACGTCCACCCCGGCAAGCGCGAAATCCGCTTCAAAAACGACGGGGAGATGTTCGAGATCGTCTCGGGCCTCGTCGCCTCCGCGCTGGCCAAGGCGAAGGCGTCCGCCCCCATCATCGTCGAACCGACCCCCGCCTCGATCGTCGCCGAGGCGCCCGTCGCCGCCGTACAATCGCCGCCCGACGGGTATTACCTCGGCGGCCGCGCCCTCCTGCCCGACGGCTTCCAGCAATTGAAGCTAGGCCCCGCCGTCGCCATGTCCGCCCCCGAAGGCGCGCCCGCGTGGTATACGCCCCCGTTCCGCTACCTCGGCCAGATCGAGCGTAGCTACCTGCTTTTCGAGGCCAACGGAGGCCTGTTCATCCTGGACCAGCACGCCGCCGCCGAGCGCATCCTCTACGAGAAGCTGACGGCCGAAATCGAACACGGCGGCGCGCGGTCCCAAAAGCTGATGCTGCCCGTCCCCGTCGACCTGCCCGCCTCCGCGGTGCGCATGGTCCTGGATAAAGCCAAGCGCCTGCGCGCGCTGGGCTTCGAGGTCGCCGCGCACGGTAGGAACGGGCTGCACGTCACCGCCATCCCCGCGCTGTTCGACGCCGCCGAGGACGTGAAGAAGCTGGTCCATCGCGTCGTCGACTCCCTCTCCGATCCCGTCGACGACGCCGCCGCGCTCCGCCATGACGCGCTCGCCACCGTCGCCTGCAAAGCCGCGGTCAAGGCGCACGACCGCCTGGGCGAGGAAGAGGCCTACAAGCTTCTCGACGCGCTGAAGGACTGCAAGGACGGCTCGGCCTGCCCGCACGGCCGCCGCGCCATGCTCGCCCTCAACCGAGACGAGTTGGCCCGCCGCTTCCAGCGCCCCGGAGCCGTCCCTCTATGACGGCAGGAAACGCGCCGGGACCCCGCGTGCTGGTCGTCGAGGACGACGAACAGGTGGCCGGAGTCCTCTTGCAAGTGCTGAGCGACCAACAGTTCGACGTCGAGGTCCGCGCGACCTTGGCCCAGGCAAGAAGCTCCGTCAAGAAAGGGCTTCCCGACATCATCATCCTCGACCGCCAACTGCCGGACGGGGACGGCATGGAATTCTGCCGCGAACTGCGCCGCCATCCCCTGAATCGGAACGTGCCCATCCTATTTTTGACGGCGAGAAAGAGCACGTCGGACCGCGTGCTCGGGCTGGACGAAGGCGCCGACGACTATCTGGCCAAGCCGTTCAATCCCGTGGAATTGACCGCGCGCGTCAGGGCCATCCTGCGCCGCACGATGAACGTCGCCGAACAACCCGCGACGCTGGCGGCGGGTCCGCTCAGGATCGAACAGGAATCCCGGCGCGTGTTCCTGTTCCAGAAAGAGGTGCTCTTGCGGCCGAAGGAATACAACCTTTTGCTGACCTTCCTGGAGTGCCGTGGCCGGGTCCTCTCGAGGCATTTCCTGCTCCAGCGCGCATGGGGACTCGACAAGGAACTGGAGTTGAGCACCAACGTCGTCGACGTGACCGTCGGAAGCCTGCGCAAAAAGCTGGGAGACTACGGGGCGGCCATCGTGTCCGTGCATTCCTACGGTTTCCGCTTTGACGGTAAAAGCCGGTAGGCCCTTCGGCCGCTCGCTTTCACTAAGTTTTTAATTTCCTTTCAAGCGCTTTTGCGGCCGCCCGGCTAAGCTGAGGGCATGAAGGCGCTCATGATGAGCCTGGCCCTCTTCTCCTGCGTTCTGCGGCCGCGGGCCGCGGGGGCCGCTCCGCTCCCGGAGACGGGCCGCGAGGCCGGACCGGCGCTGGGCACGGACCTGGACGACGCCGTCCAGGGGGCCGCCCGCCCGGCGTATCGCTTCGTGGAAGGGATCGCCGACGGCGTCTATGAGTTCGCGCGCATCCATATCGTCGGCCGTTTGCTGCCGGGCCGTTTCAACCGCAACCTGGCGGTCGCCTCCGACCGAAATTCGGACGAACTGTTCGCGCAAAATCTGCGTGCCCGGGAGGCCGACCTCCTGCGGAGAGAGCGCGCTGCCTACCCCGTCGCCGCCGCACAGACCGGTCCGATCGATTGCGCCCGCCTCCAAGACTGGCGTATGCGCTTCCTCGAGGAGCAGCAAGGGGTCGCGCTGAACGCGTTGACCGATACCTTGCTCCAACGGTACCGGATTAAGGCCCTGGGACACGCCTCAGTCTCTTATATGAAGGAGCGCCAAAATCGGGACGCAGGTTCGCTGACCATGGCGGGACTGCTGAGCGGCGCCGCATTCTATCTCAACGGTCTCCATGCCGCGGTGCCGCTGGCCGGGCTGCGTCTCAAGATAGACCTTCGACCCGGATGGAGGCTCCGCCGAACTCTGGGCGGTGACGGCGCCTGCCCCGGCTGGGCGAACCTGGAACTGGGCTATAAAAACGCCCCGATCACCGCGACGATGGAATGGGGCGTCGCCGGGGGCCGCGCACGCGCGGAGAGCGCGGGGCTGAAATATCGATTGCGCTACTGAGGGCCGCGTCTAGGCCTTGACTCTGGAAATTCCGGAGCTATACTTTTTCTACACCCCGTCACGGGGTCCTTCTGAGGCGCCGAGACGGCCCATTGACGGGCGACAGTCTCGGCGCCTCCTCATTTCCAGGCCGGCCAGCCTGAATTCTACAGCTGGCCTGTTTTGCTGAAGGAATCAATTGCTCTTGTATTTTGCTTTGAGCTCCTGGAGTGCTGCCGATTCATCTACCGCTGTGCCTAATGCTATCTCTGACATCCGAGATCGGAAAGATTCCATGACAGCATTCCACAGGGCATTCGTTTCGACCACCGCCTCTTTAGGACTCGATTGGGCTGCTTCAAGCCTATTCAAGTCGATCAGTTCCAGGTTAATGCGTACAGTGCCTTGCACTGGTTCGATGGCAAAACCCTGCGACTTCAAATCTCCGGTTGTAATCAAATAAGTCGCGACAATAGCCGACTTGCCCAGCATTTTTATTTTTAGCCCATCACTTGTAAGCTCGTCATGGTAAACATAAGTCGGCACCGTATTGCCCGCCTGCTCATAGACGGCCTTAACGTGTTCCTTCAGCATCAGAGGAAAGATCAGAGTTCTAAGTCGTTCTGACTGACCTTTTTCTACATTCACGTCGTGGACATAGCCAACTTTGCCGGCGGGGTCGGCATAACCAACTCTACTGAAAACAC
>CAIQSZ010000294.1 GCA_903874575.1 uncultured Elusimicrobia bacterium | reverse complement strand
TCCTCGCGCCGCAGGGCCTGGATCCGAACACGACCTATTATCTCCGCGTCGGCGCGCTGTATGGGCAGACGACGATCTACAACAACGTGACCGTTCTCTCGACCCCGACGCTCGCCAATCCGGCACAGCTCGGCCCGTCGGAATTCCTGGCGCTCGCGGGCAGTTCGGCGACCGTCGCCTGGGCGGCGGCGCCGCCGAGTCCCCCCTGGGCCTCCTCGCGGACCTGCGAGGGCTACGTGTTGCTCGCCTCTTCCAATAATTTCGGCGCGCTGGCGCCCGCCGGAGCGCCCGTATTTTCTTCAGTCACCTTCACGGCCCTCGCCAGCACGCTGACCTTGTCCCAGGCCGCGGGCGGAGCCGAACTCGACCTATCGAGCACCTATTACTTCCGACTGGGAACGTTGAACTGGTCCGGACACCCTAACTTCACCACGCTGCCGCCGCTGAATTTCCAAATTGACCAATCCACGGACGAATTCTCGATGGGGCCCCTGGGATTGGTCGACGGCAACCTGTATCTCTCGACGGTCTCGGTCAGCTCCATGGTGATCACGAACACCGGCAACTGGCCGGTCACCCTGGAGCTGTCGGCGTCGACGGCGACGCTGCCGTCGACGCCGTGGACGCTGTCGACCTTCACCGGCGTCGAGACCGCCGCGCTGCTGGGCGTATTCAACGCCGCGCCCCCGCCGCCGGCGCTGTTCAACACCTATCTCACCGGAACGCCCCGGACCGCGCAGGCCTCCGGCAATTACTCGGGCGGGCAAAGCGGCTATCAAATCCCTCCGGGAGGAAGCGTCTCCCTTTGGTTCCTGTTGAATCTCCCGACCAGCACGGCCAGCAGCCTGGTGGAAAAAATCCGCGTCTCCGCGCGGGCGATTTACCCGTAGGGAAAGACCGAACCGACGATCGATCCTCCTACCGATTACTGGAAGGCGAATATGTCGGGAGTAGCGTCGGACCCAGCGGTAAATAAGAGTTGCCTTGCCGGACCGGGTCGGATCGGCTCTACAGGAGCGCAAGCCTGGATGACAAGTCCGGCGGCGGCATCCCCCGCCGTAGTGCAGTCGACGGCAGGGTCAGTATGTTCTTTCGTTCCGCAGTAGACGTCGATGGTGATACGAAATCTCTTTTTTGCCTCTTCGCAGGTGATGTTCCTGGGCTTCATGTCGTCGCAAACCGCCTTAAGCACGCCCCAGGCGAAAACAACATTCTTCTCCCAGACATCGGTAGGCCCTTCCAAGGCTCTATGATATTCCGCATCCAACGCCCTGTCGGCCTCCGCGCAGAAATATGAATACGGATTCATCTGGTGCTCGCCGCAAAGAGTTCGGACTCTCCGCAAATCCTCGGAAAGGGTGAATATCTGTCGAATCTTTGAAATCCCACCCGGTTGTGTTCTCGGATAATCCCAATCACCGACCAGCCGAAGGGACCGTCCCGCCCTTTCCATGGCGTCGTCGCACCCTTCATACGCATCCGCTGGAACCACGGCGAAAAAACCCAACAGCAGGAACAGGATCATCTTCATATCCGATGCAACCTCGACATTGCAGGAATTGTGGCGCCTTGATTTTTAGATATTATCTTGACCTTCATCAAGTGCTTATAGACCCATTTTCCACTAGGCCTATGGGGATTTATTTGGAAACACAGGCAGGGCCTTCGCGCGCCGTTTGCTAGAATCCGGGCCATGACCACCATCCTTCTGCGGCGCTCGCTGATCCCGGCGGCCCTGGCGGCCGCTTTGCCCGCGGCGGCGGCGCTCCCCGCCACCCCGAAACGACCCGTCGTCGACGAGTACCACGGCGTGAAGGTGAGCGACGACTACCGCTGGCTGGAAGAAGGCGCCGCCCCCGAGGTCGCCGAGTGGAGCCGCGCGCAGAACGCCGAGACGCGCGCGAAGCTCGACGCGATCCCGGCGCGGGCCGCGGCGCGGGCGAAGATCGCCGACTACTACGGCCGCGTGCAACCCTATTTCTACGACCTCGTGCCGCGGGGCGGGATCGTGTTCGGACTCGAGTTCGAGCCGCCGAAGGATCAGCCGATGCTGATCGCGCTGAAGTCGGTCGACGATCCCGCCGGACGGCGCGTCCTCGTCGATCCGAACCGGCTCGCGGAAAGAGGGCGATTATCGATCGACTGGTTCGCGCCGTCGCCGGACGGGAAGTTCGTCGCGGTCGCGATGTCCGAGAAAGGCAGCGAGGACGCGACCCTCCATTTCGTCGACGTCGCCTCCGGAAAGGAACTGGACGACCGCGTCCCGCGCGTCAACTACCCGACCGGCGGCGGCAGCGCGGCGTGGGCCGCCGACGATTCCGGCGTCTATTACACACGCTATCCCCAAGGCGACGAGCGTCCGAAGGAAGACGCGAACTTCTACCAGCAGGTGTACTTTCACAAGATGGGCACGCCGGCCTCCTCCGACGCCTATGTGCTCGGAAAGGAGTTCCCCCGCATAGCCGAGACCAAGCTGGCCGTCGGCGAGGACGGAAAAATCCTGCTCGCCAGCGTCGCCAACGGCGACGGCGGCGAATACGCCCACTGGCTGCGCGGCCTCGATGGGACCTGGAGACAGATCGCGCGCTTCGAGGACAAGGTCGTCGCCGCCGAACCGGGGCCGGACGGCGCCTTATACCTGATCTCGCGCAAGGATGCCCCGCGCGGAAAAATTCTGCGGCTGCCGGCGGGCAAGACCTCGCTGGCCGACGCCCGCGAGATCGTTAAGGAAGGCCCGCTTTCCCTGGAGAGCAATTTCGAAACGACCACGCTCCTGCCCACCAAGACGAAACTGTACGCGATGAGGCTGGACGGAGGGCCCAGCGCGGTGTCCGTCTACGATCACGACGGCAAGAGCCTGGGCGAGATTCCCTTGCCGCCGGTGTCGTCGGTCTCCGAGATCGCGCGCGACGGCGACGACGGCGCGCTCGTGCGCGTACTGACGTACCTCGAGCCCGCGGCCTGGCACCGCTTCACGGGCGGCGAACTCGCCAAGACCGCGCTGGTCATGAAGGCCCCGGTCGACTTCTCCGACGCCGAGGTCATCCGCGAGTGGGCGGTTTCCAAGGACGGCACCCGGGTACCGATGAGCGTGATCCGTCGCAAGGATATCAAGCTCGACGGCCGCAACCCGACCTTGCTGTACGCGTACGGCGGCTACGGAGTCAGCATGAAGCCGCGCTTCCTCGGCATCCGGGGACGTCTATGGCTGGACGCGGGCGGCGTCTACGTCGTCGGAAATATCCGCGGCGGGGCCGAGTTCGGCGAAGCCTGGCACCTGGCCGGCAACCTCTCCCGCAAGCAGAACGTGTTCGACGATTTCCTCGCCTGCGCCCGACGCCTCGCCGACGCGGGTTATGCGGCGCCCGGCGAGCTCGCCATCGAAGGCGGCAGCAACGGAGGCCTGCTGATGGGCGCGGCGCTGACCCAGCGTCCCGACCTATTCCGCGCCGTTGTCTCGCACGTGGGCATCTACGACATGCTGCGCGTCGAACTGGAGCCCAACGGAGCGTTCAACGTGACCGAGTTCGGCACGGTCAAGGATCCGGAGCAGTTCAAGGCGCTGCACGGATACTCGCCCTTCCACCGTGTCGTCGACGGCGTCGCCTATCCCGCCGTGCTCATGCTCACCGGCGAACACGACGGCCGCGTGAACCCGGCGAACTCACGCAAGATGGCGGCGCGCCTGCAGGCCGCGACCTCGTCCCGGCGCCCCGTGCTCCTGCGCGTGAGCCGGGACAGCGGTCACGGGATGGGCACCGCCTTGAGCGAATCCATCGAGCAGCAGGCCGACGTCCACGCCTTCTTGGTCGACCAAATGGGCCTCTCCCGCAACGACGCCCGGGCGCGACTGCTACAATAGCGGCATGGCCCAGCCCCCGGACCCGATCTCGAAACTGCTCGCGCGGACGCAGGTCCTGCGCGCGCCCACGCGCCGCTTGGCCACCTTCGGCGCGACGCGGATCGACTACCATTTGATTTCTCCCGCCGACGGCAGCCCTGACCGCGCCCGCCTGCGCGAAGGCTCCGTGGTCTCCGCGCGCCCTCAGATCCTGACGCCCGACGCCTTCAAGGAGCGCTTCGAGGGCTTCGGCGACGACGCGGCCGAATTCTCGCGCTGGGTCTCCAGCGCGTACCGCGACCTGCTGAGAGCCCTGGAGTACAACTTCCGCAACCAAGGGTCGGCGGCCAGCGTCGTCAGCGAGAAACCCGAGCTGGTCGCCGAGCGGATGCTGGCCGACTTCGACGCGCGCGGAGTGCAAGACCGCGCGGTGATCCGATGTCCCGACGACGCGTGGTCCCTGGCCCTGATGAAATTCACCCTCGACGAAACCGCCCGCTCGTTTCCGATCCACGTGCGGGACCTGGAACG
>CAIQSZ010000293.1 GCA_903874575.1 uncultured Elusimicrobia bacterium | reverse complement strand
GGGCAAGCGCTTCGACCCGACCGGCGCGTACACCCGCCGCTGGCTGCCGGAGCTCGCGGCTTTGCCCGACCGCTGGCTCCACGAGCCGTGGGATGCGCCGGGTGACGTCCTGCGCAAGGCCAAGGTGACGATCGGCAAGACCTATCCCGCCCGTATCGTCGATCACAAAGCCGCCCGCATCCGCGCGCTCGAGGTCTTCGGGGCCTCGGGGAGGGCCCGATGAAAGCGCTGACCTTCGCTCTTCTCTTATCAACCCTCCCCGTTGCGGTTGAGGCGAGCGCGGCCGAATTGGATCTTCCGCGCTACATGGGCGCCTGGCACGAGATCGCGCACATCCCCAACTTCGCGCAGAAGGGCTGCACGGACACGATCGTGCATTATCGCCTCAACGACCGCGGGGGCTTTGATCTCGCCAACACCTGCTGGAAGGGCGAGACGTACAAGCCCTACTTCGGCAAGGCGACGCCCTCCGCCGGGCCGGAACCGCTCTTCAAGGTCAAATTCTTTATTTTCTTCAAGGCGGATTATTGGATCGTCGCTCTTGATCCCGACTACCGGTGGGCCCTGGTCGGTTCACCGAAACGGGACCAACTGTGGGTGATCAGCCGGGAGCCTGTGCTGGATCCCACGATCTACGATCAGATTTTAAGCCGCGCGCGTGCGAAAGGCTTCAATACGGATAAGCTCGTGCTCACGACTATCACCGGACGCAAGTCGCGTGGATTCGACAGCTGACACT
The DNA here is from genome assembly GCA_903874575.1 of uncultured Elusimicrobia bacterium. Lineage (GTDB taxonomy): Bacteria > Elusimicrobiota > Elusimicrobia > UBA1565 > UBA9628 > GWA2-66-18. The sequence goes on along the minus strand of CAIQSZ010000293.1, from coordinate 3,307 downwards.
CCGGCACGTGACGCAAAGTAAAAACAAGGGGGCGTAAAGCATGGAAAGCAAAGAGGCAGTCGTTCTGATCGGCCATGGCGGCACGGCGCGGGACACCCCCCGCCCGCTGATCGGCGAGCTCAAGCGGCTTGAGGCGGAACGCCAGGCGCGGCGAGAGATAAAGATGAGCGCGCGCGAGGCGGAGCTCGACAAGCAGGTGCGCGAGTGGCCGCGCACGCCCGACAACGACGCCTACAAGGTCGGCATCGACGAGATCGCCGCGGCCCTGGCCCCCAGGCTCGGCGGGCGCAAGCTCGTCGCGGCCTACAATGAATTCTGCGCTCCGTCGGTCGAGGATGCCATCGAAGCCCTGGTGAAGGAGGGCTTCACGCGCATCAGCCTTATCTCCACGATGTATACACGCGGCGGCCTGCATGCCGAGTGCGAGATTCCCGGCATCGTCACGGAAGCGCGCAAGAATCACCCGGGAGTCGTCATCGAGTACGCCTGGCCGTTCGATGCCGGCTATCTCGCCGACTTCCTGGCCGGCCAACTCGCTCGAACCCTTTCGCCGCTCGCTGAGCGGTAACGCAGATGAGCATACGCACATTACGCCGGACCCAGTGGCTTCCCCGCCCCAGAGCGGAGGTTTTTGCTTTTTTTCAGGACCCGGCGAACCTTGCCAAGCTGACGCCGCCGTGGCTCGGCTTCCATGTCCTGACGCCCCAGCCGCTTGAGATGCGCGCGGGCGCGATCTTCGACTATCGCGTCAACCCGTTGGGCTTCCCGCAGTATTGGCGGACCTTGATCGAATCCTACGACGCGCCCAATAGCTTCGTGGACACCCAGCTCAAGGGACCGTACAAGCTCTGGCACCACACGCACCGCTTCGAAGACAAGGACGGCGGCACTCTCATCACCGACGAAGTCCGCTACGAGCTTCCGTTCCAGCCCTTCGGCGAGCTTGCCGCGTGCGAGATCGAACGCCGTCTCGACTCGATTTTTGCTTACCGCGAATCCGCGGTCGCCGCGCTGTTCAAACCGAAGGGAGGTTCTATGAAGATCGTCATCGCCTGACACCCACGCGGGCGCTCGTCGAGGCGCTCGGCCGCATCGAGAAGAAGCCGCCGGTCCTCGTCAATGCCCCTGCCGTCGGGTGGTACACCCAGGGCCAACGGCTTCAGGCTGAGGCCGACGCCGCAGGACCGGGCTTCCTCGCCGATCTGTGCGTGCGCTGGGAGAAAGAGGCGCGCGAAGCCGAAAAGCTCGGCCTGCGCGTCGTGCTTCTTCGCATGGGCGTGGTGTGCGGACGGGACGGCGGGGCACTGGCGCGAATGCTCCTGCCCTTCAAGTTGGCGCTCGGCGGACGACTCGGCGACGGCCGCCAGTATTTTCCGTGGGTGCACCTCGACGATGTGACCGGCCTGATCCTGAGCGCGATCACCAATGAGCGTCTGCGCGGCCCCGTGAACGTAGTCGGTCCCGAGTTCGCTACAAACGTAATTCACCGCCGCCCTCGGAAAAGTTTTACACCGTCCGACGCCCTTCCCGGTCCCCGGCGCGGTGCTCAAGCTGATGCTGGGCGAGATGTCGTCGCTGCTCCTCGGAAGCCTGAAGATCGCCCCCGCCGTCGCCGTGGGCGCCGGATATCAGTTCAGGCATCCACGCCTTGAAGACGCGCTCTCCGCGACCGTCCGGTAGAGTTTGCGTCCGCGACTAATACTTGACAAAATCAGTCATGTATGCTACGCTTATACTTGTAAGGGGAGTAGATCCTCGGCTGCTGGGCCGTCAACACGCTCGAAAGAGCCGGTCCAGCGGGTCCCGAAAGGGCCGATCAAGACCTTGCGCGCAAGCGCGAGGTTTTTTTATGGGCAACTCGCGCGGCGCAACTCAAAGGAGAACCGCGATGAACGAGAAGACCCCCGAAACCTCCGTCCTCTACCTCACCCCCGCGATGGCCGTGATGTCCGTCGCCGTGTTGGCGACGGCCGCGGACGGGCGCTGGAGCAAGAAGGAGATCGAGCGCCTGCGCATGATGGCCTACCTCCAGCCGTTGTTCCACGACATCCCCTCCGTTGAGGCATTCATCGCAAGCCGCGCAGCTGACCTGCGCGCCGTGGGACCCAAGGTCATGCTCGAGGACTGCCGCAAGGCCCTGACGCCGCGCATGCGCGAGACGGCCTACGCCTGGGCCGTCGAGCTGGTGCAGTCCGACGGTGCCGTGGTCACCGCGGAGCATAAATTCCTTCAAGAGCTGGCCGCGAAGTTCTCCATCCCCGGCCCGCTTGCGCGCAAATTACAGACCGCCGCCGCCATCCGGCGGCGCACGGCGTAAGGAGACATCATGATCTGGATATGGAGCTCGTTTATCGCCTTCGTCCTCCTGCTCCTGGCGCTCGACCTCGGGGTGTTCCACCGCCAGGCCCATGTGGTCAAGACCAAGGAGGCTCTGGCGTGGTCCGCCGTGTGGATCTCGCTCGGGCTCGCCTTCACCGGCGTCGTGTACTTCCTTTATGAGAGCCACTGGTACGGCATCGGGCAGACGACGGACCTGATGTCGGTCACCGCCGCCAACCCCCTCGGCCACAACGACGGGGCCTCGGCGGCGCTGAAGTTCCTGACCGGATATCTCATCGAGAAGTCGCTGTCGGTGGACAACATCTTCGTGATCGCGATGGTGTTCGGCATGCTCAAGGTCCCCGCGCTGTACCGTCATCGCGTGCTGTTCTGGGGAATACTCGGGGCCCTGGCCATGCGCGCGGTGATGATCGCCGTCGGCTCGCAGCTGATCATGCGCTTCACCTGGATCACCTACGTGTTCGGCGGGATCCTCATCCTGACCGCGCTGAAGATGCTGTTCGTCAAGGACGACGGCTCCAACCCGATGGGAAGTTCGGTCCTTCGCTGGGCGCGCAAGGTCATGCCGGTGACCGACCGCTACCACGGCGAGCACTTTCTGGTCAGGGCGGGCACGAAGGCGTCGCACGCCGCTCCCGTGCCCGGCGCGAACGAGGAGATCGACCACGCCGTGGACCGGGCGTCTCACGGAACCTGGATGATCACGCCCTTGTTCCTGGCGCTGATCATCGTCGAGTTCACCGACCTGGTCTTCGCGGTGGACTCGATCACGGCGATCTTCGCGATCACGACGGACCCGTTCCTCGTGTTCACAAGCAACGTCTTCGCGATCCTCGGCCTGCGTAGCCTGTACTTCGCGCTCGAGAGCATGATCGACAAGTTCCACCACCTGAAGACGGCGCTGGCGCTGGTGCTGATTCTGGTCGGCGTGAAGATGATGGCGCACACCTGGCTGAAGACCGTGCTC
>CAIQSZ010000292.1 GCA_903874575.1 uncultured Elusimicrobia bacterium | reverse complement strand
CTTCTTCGAGTTCGCCGCGGAGCTTCGCTCGTTCCTCCTCTATTTGAGCGTTCATGCGATCTTTCATTTTTATGGATAGCGATTTCACGCGATCTCGATAGTCGGAAAGCGCCGCGACAAGCGTGCGAACCTTCTCGTTGGCGTCTATTTCCGCGCGTCGAGCCTGCGCCAACTCGCGTTCGGCGTGCTCCGCGCGCGCCTTTTCGGCGGCCAGTCCTTCCGCGAAGGCGGCTTGCGCGCGCGCCTCCGCTTCCCGCGCCAGCCGCGAGCCCTCCTCGGCGACTGTCCTCTCCGCTTCCCCGAGGCGCTGGAACGACTCCTTTTCAAGGGCGCGCGCCTTTGCAAGCGCTTCATCCGCGGCGCGTCCGGGGTCGGGGCCGGGCCGAAGCGGGACGTCCGCGCGTGGGCTGAGGGCTCCCACAGCGACGGCCTGTTCCCCGTTGCGACGCAACGCCGCCTCGAGGCGCGCTTTCGCGCCCATAAGTTCTTCATTCTTCGCGTCCAGTTCCACCTGCAGAGCGACGATCCGCGTGGAGTCCTCGGCGTGCGCGCGGGCTCTGGCGGCTTCGATCTCGGCTCTCTCCCGAGCCAGCCGCAACTCGCCGCGCGCCAGTTCCAAATCAGCCTGCATGCCGCGCGCGTCCACCGCCATCGACGCGGCCGCATCCTTGATTTTCTCGCGACGTTCGCGCTCGCGCGCGCACTCTTTCTCGCCTGACTCGACGCGACGGCGCAGATCCGCGGCCTCGCGTTGCGAGTCCTCCAGCCGTTTCTTAAGCGCCTCGAACTCGGCGTGCAGTCCAGCGGGGGGTATCACCAGATCGCTGATGCGCCCGGCGGAGGCGGCAGGCAGCAGGTCTCCAGGATCTTCTCCCTTTTCCCGCGCGCGTCTTCGCGCCGCGAGCACCTCCTCTACTTCCTGTCGATAGTCGTCTTTCCAAGCCTCAAGCGGTTCCATGGGTTCGCCTGAAGTATAGACTGAGGATGTTACGAATGCAAGACATTATGCCTTATAGACCTATATTTATATAGGCCTTTTGGCCCTTATTACGATATGCAATGCAGGCCCATCCTCGCCGCATGAACCGCGCGCGCGACGGACATATGGCGGCTCTGGCGCTCGCGGCCTTCACGGCTGCCGTGCTGACGGCGCTCACCGCACGGTCCGTGCCCCGGCTGCGCGCAGGTCTTTTGACCCCATCGACTCCGGAGCCTGATCCGCGCGTCGACAGCGCGCCTACGGACGCCTCCGCTGTCGAGGAACTTCATGACGCGCCGGACGCCGGGCCCGCCCGCGGGCCAGTCGTACGTGCCGACGACGTATTGCGCCGGGACGCCGCCGCATCTTCGGGAGTACGCACCCGTCGTCCCGCACCGAAAAATCCAAGCGCCTCGACCTCGGCGTCGGCTCGTTTCACCTCAACGGAAGCGACCCCGGCGAACCAATCCCGGCCGGCGTCGTCCTCCGGCACACCCGTATTCTCGGCCAAGCATCCCGCGGGCCGCGCGTTCGCTCGCGAAGCCTCGAAGCCAGAGCGGCCCGAAGGCGCCTGGGCCGCGCGACGCTCCGGAGCCTCGGCGCCGCGGGCCGGCCATGACGTTCGGAAGGGCGCCGTCTCCTCGCACTCGCGCCCTCCGGCGTTAGGACGAGCGCTTCCCGCCGCCGGAACGCGCCGATCCGCAGGCGCGGCGCGAGCAAGCCCGTCGGGAGAGACCGCCCTCTTCGCCGCGGCGCGCTTGCGCGGCCGCGGACGCCGGGAGCGGCCCGGGGAGACGGCCGCTAATCGAAAAAAGAAGGTTTCCCGCTTCCGCCCGCTGACGCTGTCAGGGCTGCTCGGCCGCCGCGCCCTCAGGCCGCCGCCGCCGTCCCTCCAGCCCCCGAAAGAAATGGAGACGCTGACGACCGCGCACGCGCCCATCCCCTCGCGCCCCGCAGGCTTGGCGCAGGTGGAAGAGATCGATCCCGCGCGCCTCGGCCGAGATCGCCGCTCCGACGCTCATTGGGACGGACGACGGTGGCATTCAGGCGCCGTGCACGGCGTCGCCCAAAACGGAACCTGGGCCTGGCTCTATAATGACTCCGGCCGCTGGTGGGCCAGCGCGGACGGGAAATCTCTCTTGCGCAGAGACGGGCTCTGGTGGATGAAGGAAGGCGGCGTGTGGTTCGTCGTACATGATGGAGAGCCCTGGGCTTTGAGGCCGTTCCATGATTGGGACGCCGAAGGTCTATTCCATCCCGCAACGGGCACCGAGATGGTGTATAGCCGCGACTTGACCAAGGTCGCCGTCGTCACGCCCGGTCACGGGGCGGTCGTTTTCGACGCCGCAACGGGAGGGGAACTGGCAAGCATTCCGGAAGCAGCGATGCCCGCCCGACGCCGGCCACGCGCGCCCGAACGCCTAAGCCGCCCGGGTCCTTGAGGATTTGCTACCCTGTCGCGATGCTCGCGACGTTGACCGCCCTGCTCCTGGCCGCAGCCAGCATCAACCGCGCTTGCGCACAAGACGCATACGGCGCAAAAGGCCTCTTCCCGGTCTACGATGTCGGCGGCCGCTGGCTGATTTACGACAAGACGACGACCGCCGGAGGCGCGAAGGCCCTCGGAGTCTCTTCCACCTTCCTCCTCATCGGCAGCGAAGGCGCCGACATATTCGAGGTGGCGAGAACTTCCGCCGCTTACGGCGGAGCCTGCCGCGCGCGCAAGCCGGCGCGACTGCGCGCCGCCGTTCTGAAAGGAGCCCGACGCAACATCGGCACCCCCATTCTAGGCCTCAAGGTCCCGGTTGGCTTCACGCTCAAGGGCTCGCATGCCGCCTACAAGGCCCAGCCTAATGAGGTCGGAGAGCCGGTGTACCAGTCTCTAGGCGCTGCGCTCAACGCCGCAACCATCGCGGAAACCAAATCCGGCGCGTTCCGCTTCAAGAGCGACGACGACGGCCGTTCCTCGTTCCTGGCCGACCCAAAACCCGAGAAGGTTCTGCTGAAGATCGACTACGCGGCAAGGGTTTCCGTGACCGGACTGAGCTCGCCTATGGTGCTGATCACCGGGGCGCAGATCTCGAACTCATTCCGCCGCTGCCTGTACCTCGCCGACGGAAACAAGCTGATCGGACCCTGCGTGGAGATGCCCGGCGACCTGCTGGCGGAAACGGGGCTTCTGCACTTCGTTTCATACGATCCCGGCGGCAAGGGCAACCCGCTCCTGCTCGCGTACACTCAGGACGCACCCCGATGGGGCCATGAGCGTTGGGGCTTCTCTCTACGCGCGGCCGGCGCCCGCCTACTCTTACGCGACGCGATGAATCCGCGCTGTCGAGAAGGCTTCTAGTCTCGCGAGAGCAGGACTCTCAAAGCCATCCCCATCGCCACCGCCGCGACGATCTCCGGGAAGATGTCCGCCAGTACATGACGCCATAGCGGGCTCGAAAAGACGATCCAGGCCACCAAGGTCCCTAGAATCAAAGCGAGCGCCAGGATCGCCTTGTCGGTGATAACGCCCCAGTCCGTCTCCGGGGTAGTCATGCGGCGAATTCGGCGCCTGGCGCTCCACGGCAGATCAATGAAGCGCGCGCCCGCCCACCAGGAGAATTGCTCGCGGTGCGCCCAGATCACCTTGGCGCGACCGCGCAGCTCGCGCCCGCCGGTGAGAACGAGGCGGAAGCCGACCGTCTGGCCGTTTTTGAGCTCGGCCTGAGTCTCCGCTTTAAAGCCCTTGTCCGACACGTCATGGGCCAGCGCGCGTCCATCCAGTTCGACGCCCTGTTCGTTCGACAGGACGAGCGCGAAGTCGGTGAGGATGCGCGCGTGGGTCCGCCGATCTTGGCCGCTCATGGCATAAGAAAAAGCTCTGGCTTCGGTTGCTCGCGCACCGGCTGTCCGAGAACCAGTTGACGGAGAAATTCGCGGAATTGCGGCAAGGCTTTTTCGTATTCTTCACGCGGGGCTCGCAGGCGCGCGGTATACATGCCTGCGCCGTCCTTGATCAGCACGGTCTCCGTAACGTAGACCTTCATCTCGCTGCCGACCAGGGTCCCCTCTGGGTACGCGCGGCTCGTCATCCGCGAGGCCGCACCCGCGCGCGTGCCAACGCTCACTTCGTACAGCGCCGACGGGTCGGCCAGCGCGTCTCCCGCGGCGCGCATTTGACGCACGGCCTCATCATAGCCGATGAAACCCCGGGCCGCGGCGCTCGTGAAGAACACGGCGACGCGCGCCTCGCCGCCGGGACGACGCCAGGTCAAACCCGTCTTGGCGCGCGCGGGCTCGCCCCATTTCAGAGTGTCGCGCCAGGAGAAAGAATTTTCGGCCTTAAGAGGGATCTCGCGCGAGCGCAGGGCACCGGTCGTCGCTACGGACGGCGCGGCGCCCATCTCTCTCAGCCGCGCGTCGACCATGCCGCGCCACTGCGTGCCGGATAGCGGCTCTCGCGCGGCAAGCAGGACCCGGCGCTCGGCTTTCGCGTCCATCTCGTGCGCGCGCAGGTCGGCGTCGCGCGCGATCACGGGACGCCGCAAAAACGGGGTCAACCAATGGCCCATCACGTCGAACGACCTCTCGACGGCGACATCAAAATCCGGAAAGCGCCCGTTCAAAACCAGGTCCCCCGCGAATACGGCCTTTCCGGCCCGCAGCTCCACAGTCTGACGCCGCATCACCGCGGAGGACAACTCTATCTCATAGCGGACCAGACGCGCGTGAAACGAAAGCTTGGACAACGCGTAACGTCCCGGCGGCATGTCCAAAAAAAACAGCGAACCGCCGCGGGAGACGCGCGTGACCGCGATCCTCCCGGGAACGGGAACACCCTCGGCGTCGATCTGCTCGATGACTCCCTGGTCGGGTTCGTCCGATGTGAACGGCAAGATCGCGCCCCGCACGTTCGCATGCACGACGAGCATGCCGTGGTCGACGTGCGTCGGCTCTATGGCAGGCCGGACCGTCGCGCAACCGGCCAGGAGGAACGACCAAGTCGCGACAAAGACTGAGACTCGCATCGCGCCTATCATACGATTTTCTATAATCCGGTCATGGAGTACGATTTCGAGAAGCTGGGCAAGGAAATAGCCG
>CAIQSZ010000291.1 GCA_903874575.1 uncultured Elusimicrobia bacterium | reverse complement strand
GTCCACCTGGGACTCTTGCGGCCGGGCGCGCGGGGTATTCGAGGAAGCACCGGAGAACTCCGATCCCGCCGGGTCTCATGGGCCCGGCGGGATCGCCGTCCCGCGCCCCCTATGCCTCCAACGGGCGGATGACCAAGTCCACCGCCTCCGGGGCGATGCGCTCGCCCAAGACGGTCCGGTAGAAGCCCTGTCGGTCGAAGCGCTTGCGGAACTTCGCCACGAAAGCCGACGCGGCCTCACGCGTGGGAAACGTATCCGGCGAGGCATGGACTTGGTCCGTCTCGTTCCAGACCTCAAATTCCGTCCTATTGGCCGCGTCGAACTCGTCGACGACGGCCTGCACGGCGCGCACGGCGGCGGCAAGGTCGCCCCGCTCCCAGTTGGCGAGGACTTCCCGCCCGGCCGCGAGAAGCCTCGGCGCGACCTCGCCCAAGCGGCGGTCGGCTTCGTTGCGATGATCGCCGCCTTCCTCCACGTTCGATTCGGCCACGATGCGCCGCGCGATGGCGGCGGGGTTCGCTCTTTCTTCGTTCATGTTCTCGGTCTCCTCGGGCGAGTCGCCCGCAAACCGCCCCGGGTTGCCCCAGGGCGGCGGCGCGGAAGGCCCCCCTAGAGGATGCCGTGCTCCCGGAACGAGAAGAACCCGGACGCGCTCACAACCACGTGATCAGCCAACGGGATGCCGAGAAGCTCCCCCGCGCGCTGCAAGCGCCTCGTCACGTCGCGGTCCTCGGAACTCGGCGTCGGGTCGCCGCTCGGGTGATTGTGTACGCACACCACGGCCGCCGCCGCGTGAAGGATCGCAGGAGAGAAGCACTCGCGCGGATGGACCAAAGACGCAGACAACGTGCCGATACTGACCGTCTCCTGGTGGATCAACTGACGCCGCGCGTTCAGACAGAGGATAAGGAAATGTTCCTTCTTAGCCTCCCGAACACTCGCCGGGATGATCCCGGCCACGGCTCGCGCACTGTCGATAACCGGACGGGGGTCCGTGTTCCGCATCCGCCTCGCGTACTCATTGAGGGCCGACATTCTCGCCGCATCGCGTCCGGCCAACGTCGGGGCGCTCACGTCGCGGACCATATCGGCGGCTTTCTCGACCGGAACGGCCAGCGTCACCGCGACAAGCTCGGCGTCTGTCAGGGCTTCGGGGCCGCGCACTTGAAGGCGCGATAGCAGTCCATCATTGCGAGTCCGAGTATTTCTCGTCAGTGGCAACTCGTTGGATTCCTGGCCCGCCGTAACCGCCCCGCTGTCCGCCACGATGTTCACGTAGGTTTTTTTCATGGTGTACCTCCGACTGCCCGGAGGGCCGAGGAGTCCCGAGGCGCGGCTTGGATCGAGGATTTAAATGGCAGGTCCCCCGGTAAAAAACTGTTCGCGGGAGCGGGCAAGGCCCCGGAGCGAACTGATTTTTACCGAGAGGGAGGGCCGTTTAAGCCGCAGAGCCGGGCCGCGCACTCCTGGGACGACGAGCCGAGGTACACCATGAAAAACAACCGGAGCCTCTGGCGTCGTGGCGGACAGCGGGGCGGTGCCGTGTATAACCGCAGCGGAGCGAGGATTCAGTACTGGGTCGTCTGCGGCGATCGCCGCGCTCTCAGGAAACACCCGAAGGGCGTTTCCTCGGAGTTGGGAAATCGCCAGCTTTCGGCCAGCGGTTTTACAACGGCACAGTGCCAAGGAGGACTATAGATCACAGGAGTGGCAGTTAAGGTTCGAATCCTACGCGCCTGCCCGAGTCATTTAATAGAAAGAACCTTCCGTACTCCCTTCTTGTTACCCAATCAAACACGGAAGCCACGCCGATAGGTTAGGCAGCCTTGACCACCTACAGCCCGGCCTAAATAGGACATGATCACGCTATGCCGACCGGCACTGTCGGCCTTTCCTGGCGACCAAGCTTAGCGTTGAAACATGGCGAAACCCTGATTCCCATGTTACAATCCGCAAATGGTCGATCTGTCGCTCCGAATTCTGCCGATCAGTCGAATTGAAAGCCATATAAGCATCTATGAGCAATGAACCTGCGGGCACCTCCTCCGAATCCGCCGCCATACTAGACTCGCTGAAAGGATATATCACCGAGCTACATGAAGAATGGGCAACGCTAAAGGAACTGTTCGCATCTGGTGACGACACGGTGAAACTCTTAAACGACACGGCCAGTGCGCTCTTCGAGACGATCTACCATGTTCTTATTCGAGACATTCTGCTGGGCATCGCGCGCCTAACCGACCCGTTGAAGACGGGCAACAAGGACAATCTTGTACTGGAAAGGATATCCCAGTTACCCGAAGTAATGGCTGATCCCAGTTTGGTTAGTGCGTCTAGCAAGATTCTGGTAGAGATCAACGCCCTGGCGACGCCTTTTCGAGACTACCGCAATAAGCACCTCGCGCATCTCGATTTGCCGACGGCACTGAAGCCATCCGGCGAGGTGATACCCGGGATCAAGTTGCAAGATATCGACGCAGTATTGGCGGCATTCGCGAATCTGTTCAACATAGTGGATGGGCCCCTTCGTGATCGACCTGTACTGTTCGAGTACATCATGATTATGGGAGGTCCAAAGAGTCTCATTAGGGCATGCGCGGACTCGCGCACTTGGCGGTCATTGCCGCTATCCGAGCGGACGAAGATTTTTGAGCTCGCAAACAAGAAACATGAAGGATAGAAGGTCGGTTGACGACGATAATCAAATGGCAAAATTATCCTGGAGATTGGTGCCCCTAATTATGGCATTAGCATTGTCACCAGTTTTAATTGGGTACACTGCGCCGCAAATTGATTCACCTGTTCCGGTTCAGACTTATGCCCCGCCGGCGCCAGCTGAGCCATCACTGGAGGAGATGGCCGAAAACTATAAGAAGGCCGACCTTTCCCCCGAGAACAGGGCCAGTTGAAAGTTGAGTCCGAAGTGGCCTGAGGGTTCCCCGGAATCTAGGCCAAGCGTTGGTTTAGATTTTTTGTTGTTTGAAGCCCTAAGTTAACCTGCTTTGCGTACTCCAGCGGCGTTTTTCCGTCGATGGAGCCGTGCGGCCTTGCAGTGTTGTAGTCATACTTCCAAGCCTCAAGTTTGTCCCTAACTTCTCCCAGCGTCTCGAATACGTCTACGTTCAAGAATTCGTCTCGCAAGCGTCCATTAAAGCTTTCGATGAACGCGTTTTCAGTCGGTTTTCCGGGTCGTATGAACTGGAGCTTTACGCCATTGCTATACGCCCACGCGTCCAGCGCCTTCGAGATGAACTCTGGACCGTTGTCGATTGTAATCGACTTCGGCAACCCACGCAACTGTTTCTGGCGGTCCAAGTATTCAACGACCTTTGGCGCCGTCAGAGAAAAATCTGCTGCCACAACCACGCATTCCCGGCTGTACTGATCGACGACTGTCAGTATCCTCACCCGGCGTCCGTCCTCCAGCCGATCCGCCACAAAGTCCATGCTCCAAGCCTCGTTGACCGCCTGCGGCGCGGGCAACGGCACCCGCGCGTGGCTGGCCGTCTTCTGCCGCCGCTTCGTGCGCACCTGGAGCCCGTCGAGCTTATAGAGACGATGCACCCGCTTGTGATTTACCCGCAAGCCTTCCCGCCGTAGCATCGTGTAGATGCGCAGATAGCCGAACCGCGGTCTTTCTGCCGCGATTTGCCGGATACGCAGACGAATGACCGACTGATCCCGACCTTGGCCCCGGTAGTAATAGGCGCTTCGCTCCAGCCCGAACAGCCCGCACGCGCGCCGCGTGCTGATTCGATACGCTTGACGGAACGTATCAACCAACTCGCGCTTGCGCGCGGGCCTCAGACTTTTTTTGAGAGCGCCTCCCGTAGGATGTGCTTATCCAAGCTTAAGTCCGCGACCAACTTCTTGAGTTTGTTGTTCTCGTCCTCAAGGGCCTTCAGTCGCCGTAGTTCAGCCACGCCCATCCCTGCGAATTTGCGCTTCCACCGGTAGAACGCCTGTTCGCTTACACCCATTTCCCGGCAGACCTCGGCTGCCGGCTTGCCCGCTTCATTCTGCCGGAGCGCGTACGTAATCTGTTCTTCCGTAAACCGCTTTTTCATCGTCCTTCCTCCGTTTGGAAGGACTTCAAACTAACAATTTTCTAAACCTGGTTTCGGCCCAGTTTTCTGGGGGAACGTCAGGCCTCGTCGTCCAGAGGATAGGCCCGGTAAAAGGCTCTCATGCGGCGCAGGTTCCTTGGAGAAAACCCCTCCATATGCGATCCAGTTCCTCTTTAGATGGTTGATTTTGCAAAATTACTCACCACGGCCACCCATGTCGGCCGAGTGACGATCCCGCTGGCAAGCCCGCTTAAGCGAGGACTGTCTCGGCCCGAGAGGCAATGAGGGCCGAGTCCAACGTCGTCGCCACAATCTCACCGATTCGCTGACCGAGCAGCGGCGGAACTGCGTTGCCAATCTGGCGAGCAATCTCAGTCTTCGTTCCCTGGAAGACGAAGTCGTCGGTGAAACTCTGAAGCCGCGCCGCTTCCCGATGAGTGATTGGGCGGTGTTGCTGTGGATGCAGGTATCGGCCCTTCTCAGGCTTGAAAAACTCGGTACGGATGGTGAATGCCGGCCGATCCCACCACAATCGCCCAAAAAGATCGGTCCCGCCGGACTTCTTTCTGATCCAGCACTGCGGCGTCAGATCGAGACGCTTTTTCTGGAGGTCGAAGCGATTCCCGCCTTCGGGAATGCAGCGGTATCGCTGAAGGCTGGAAGGAATTGGCGAACGCCCAAAATGCAGGTCCATCGGCGGGTTGACTTCACCGACCCGCGCTTCAATACCCTCGGGCGCAGGAAGGTCTCCGATCGCCCGGCGCACGCTTTCCCAAGGAAGGCGTCCGGTCTTAAAAAGATCGTCGCTCTTCGCCGGGTTGTAGTGAGTCGGCAACGGGAGCCTGGGCTTCGCTACCCGGCAGCCGATCACGATTGCGCGTCGACGCCGCTGAGGAACGCCGAAATCCGCAGCGTTGAGCACGCCGAAATCCAAGGCGTAGCCCATCTTTGCGGCCATCTTGCGAATCTCAACGAACTCCTGCGATGCGAGAAGCTCGGGGACGTTCTCCATGACGAACGCCATCGGCTTTAGGCGCTCAACGGTCTGCATGTAGGCGCGCCAAAGCTCCTTACGAGGATCACCCTCGCGCTTCTTGTTCAACAGGCTGAACCCCTGGCAGGGAGGGCCGCCGATAACCAGGTCCGCGGCAGGAATCTCGTAGTCTTTGCGCTCCAACAGCGCGTTGATATCGCCGCCGATGCAATGTTCACCGAAGTTATAGTTATAGGTATCGACCGCCCAGCGGTTGAAGTCGTTGGCGAAGATGGACTCAAAGCGCCCCGTCCGAGTGAGCCCCAGGGTAAAGCCGCCCGCGCCGCAAAAAAGGTCCGCGACCCGATACTTGCGCTGAACGCCGTTCGACTGCGCTGCGTCGCCCTCATGAACGAAGCTGTGACCGCCGTTGAAACCCGAAGCCCGCCGGAGGTACGAAACGACTTCCTTGGGCTTCTCGGCAAATAAGGTCTGAATGTCCTTTGGGAGGCGCCCAGCCAGGATCGTGAGTACTTCGATATCGCCGCCCAGACGGCGGCTCAAGCGTCGAAGAAGTGCGTCCGAGGGCAGGATTTTTCCGGTCTCGATTCGACTAAGGTGGGCGCGATCAACGCCCAAGTTCTTTGAGAGTTGCTTGAGGGCGATGCCCTTCTGCTTCCGAAGGTCCTTAAGAATCTTGCCCAACCTGTCGTTCGTCATGACTTCCCCCCAAGGTGTTGAATGATAACAGAGGTTGACTGATTTAGTCAACGAGCGTGCGCATTTGAGTCAACCCGCATATCTTGCGAAGCATCCTCCCAAAAAAGTTCCCTTGTCGCAGGGCGGGGCAACAGGTAGAATCGCCTCCCGGCACATCATGGCACGCGCGAAACAAAACCCCAGCGATCAAGATCCCGCCCTCTCCCGCCTGAGAGAGCTTCTCTCGTCTATTCCGGATAGTCCGCCGACGCGGCGCGACGAAATTCGAGCCGAAGTCAGAAGGCTTGCCGATATGCTGACTGGCTTACGAACGCTGGCCAAGAAGCGCCTAGGGACCTTAACGGACGCATCCGCCGCGCGTGACCGCATACTGGCCTATCTCAAGCTTTTCGTCGGCGAAGTCATCGAGGGCGAGGAGTTACAGGTCGTCGGAGGCATTCAGGAGTTCGCACGGCGGATCCGTGAACTCCGCGTCGAATTTGGGTATAACGTCGCAACCGGCGTGTCTCGGGAAGAGCTGAAGCCTGATCAATACGCCCTCGAAAGCATCGAGCCAGACACGGAAGCCGCGGAGAAGTGGCGCACCGCGAACCGCATCCGAAAGCAGGGCGGCGGCTCCCGCGACCGCGTCCTGGAGTTGCTAAAGGCTTACGTGGAGCGCCCCGTTACGGGTGAGCAGATCGCCTACGTCGCGGGGGCCCGAGAAGCAGCTCGACGAATCCGGGAACTGCGACGCGAGTACGGATGGCGAATCGTGACGAAGCAGACGGGCAGGCCGGATTTGCCTTCTGGGACGTATATCCTCGAAAGCCTCGATCAATTGGCGGAGCATGACCGCCACATCCCGGACGACGTCTACGACGGCGTCTTGGAGCGCGACGGCAATCGCTGTCGGAAGTGCGGTTGGTCGGTCGAGAGCCGAAGTTCCGCCGCGAAGAGGCAGTTCCTCGAAGTGCATCACATTATCTACCACCACGAGGGCGGAAAAAACGAACTCTCTAATCTTGTGACCCTCTGCAACGTTCACCACGACGAAGTCCATCGCCTGAAGATCGCGGGCAAAGACCTCCTGGTCTGGCTCAAGGAATAGATCCCGCGCAGGAAGCGCATCTAGTGCCGCTTACCAGCTCTCAGATTTCTTCGCTCTAAACGTCCCCCACTTTCTTAGAGCCAAGTCGTGCTTGCTTACCGCTACTGGTCCTCCCTAAGGTCATCCCTTAGAATCTTGGGAGGAAAATGGCCACAGACATTTATGTCGTTTTGGCCGGACGCGTTCGATATGAACGAGCGCGCGCCGGGCTGACGCTCGAAAATCTCGCCGAGCGAGCGGGAATCTCTGACACCTTCGTCGCTCACATCGAAACCGGCCGAAGAAAACCGTCCCTGATAACGGTTCACCGCCTCGCCACCGCCCTCAGCCTTCCTCTGTCGGACCTACTTCGGGAAGATGCCCAATCGCTTCCGAAGGCCGACGTTCCCTTCCTTAACCACGTCGCCCGCATCATCCGTGGCAAGTCCGCTAAGCAAAGGGACGGCCTCCTCCGAATCTTCAGGACCGCCGCTGACGTTCTAGCCGGACCCGTCATTCAGTCCGCATCAAGCCCGGCCGTTCCTCGCGTCAATCGAATCCGCGCCGCATATATCGGAGGCCAATCATGAACCGTCGCAATGCCTACGCCACCCTGCTGCCGATCCTGCTCCTAGCGCTCTGCCCCATGCCGGGCTTCGCCCAGACATACGGCGCCGAGATCAAGAACGCGACGGTCACGCTCTATACGTGGCTGCGCGGCCTCGGCGCGGGCGTTACCGTGATCGGCATCGCAGGCGCAGGCTTCAAGATCGCGGTCCAGCACGATCGCGAAGGAATGAAGAGCTTCATGTGGGTCATCGGCGGCGGGCTTATCATCATGCTGGCGCCCTCCGTCGTCGCCGTCCTGCAAGGAGCCGCTGGCGCCGCCGCTACCATCAACACGAACTGAGAGCAGGTATCGCCGCAGTCGCAGCCGATCGAATCGACATGGTTCCCACCTTCAAGGCGCTCGACTATGATCTGAAAACCTACGGCTTCTGGCCACCGGACCTGATCATCTTGCTCCTCACATTCGTTATCGTTCACGGGCCGTTCAACAGCCTGCTCCTCGATCTGATCGTGATCGGTCCTCTTTTATACGCAGTGTGGCGTGGCCGCCGCCGCCCCCCCGCTTATCTCCGATCCCTGTTCTTCTTCGCCTCGACAGCCCAGCGCTTCGCCGTCGGACACCGCCGGGAGGCCATCGTGCGATGATCCTTCCCATTGCGCTGCGTGATGTCTTCCAAAGCCGCCGCGATCCCGCGTTTCACAACCTTCTTAATATGTGGACGATAGAGGATGACGCACTCGTCGGCGTCGACCTCCAATACACGAAGTTGCTGCGCCTTACCTGTCCCGACGCCCTCTATTTTTCGGAAGACGAACTCGGCCAGCACGCGATCGGTATTGGCAGGCTGCTGGATACCCTGCCCGACAACTGCACGGCGCAACTGCTCGTCCGTGTCCGCTGGGACGGCAATCAAAAGCTCGACGAATATTCGTCCGCGCCGCGGCCCGATGCCGACATGATCCGGTTCGTTCTCGGCACGAGAATCGATTTTCTCAGACAGCGCCCCTTCAAACGCGTCGAACATTATCTCGCCCTGACGACATATCCCCTGAAGACGGACCTGTCGAGGCTCCGCCTGCGGCCCCTCGCAAGGACCGTCCCGAACTACAAGCTCGAACTCACCGAGCAAAACTCACGCCGCCTCGACGAATTGGAAAAGATCGTCGGCGCCGCCGAAACCGCCCTGAGCGACGCCAAGGTCGGCGCCCGACCGCTGAGCGAGCCTGAGATTCACGACTACTTCTACGAAAGGCTGAACCCAGCCACGTCACGCGTCGCGCCGGTCCCGAAGATGACGAAAGACCTTACCCTCCGCAGCCAGATCGCCTTAAACGCCTGCGATGCACGCTTTGATAGAACCGTCATCGACGGCTACCACCACCGCGCCGTCAACCTCGTCGTCCGGCCCGGCGAGATCTCCGCGCCAGCCATCACCCATCTGCTGGAACAGATTCCGGGCGACTACGACTTCTCCGTCGCCGTCCACAGCCTGAACCAGGAAGCTGCCGACAATGCTCTAAGCCTCCAAGCGACCGTCGCTTCCGTGATAAACGGCCTCAGTCTGTTCACGCGCTATCACGAGGCCGAGCTTCAGACCAGGGACGCCGATCTCCTGCAAAAGCACGTCAAGGAGTCCTCGCAGAAGCTCTTCCTCTTGACGGCCCACATCGTGCTGCGGCACGTAGAGGCCCGCGGGCTCACCGCGAACGCCGACAAGGCGGTCATGGCGTTCCGGAGGCTGGACGACTCGGTCGCCGTCATCGACGACATGAACCACTTGCCGCTGTTTTTGGCGTCGCTGCCGGGGCATACGCACCTCAACGCGCGCGCTCACACGGCCTCTACGGATGTTGCCGCCCGCTTCATGACGATGAGCGCAAGCTGGGACGGCTGCCCGACGCCCCAATTCCTCACCCCCGCAGACGACGAGAAACTCCTCGGGATCGATTTGTTCGATAAGGACGAACTCACGGCCAAGCACGGCTTAGTCCTGGGCGTCACCGGCGAGGGAAAGAGCGTTCTGACAAATGCAATCCTGACGAGCTTCTTTTGCACTCATGAGGACCACCACGTCATCGTCATCGACGACGGCGGGTCCTACCGGCGTCTGTGCGAACTGCTCGGCGGGCAATACCTGGAGCCGACGCTCGACGGAACCTACTCCTTCAACCCCTTCATCGGCCGGGAATTCCTTGAGGACCCGGAAGACTTGGCTGACTTCCTGACATTCATGACCCTCCTCGTTCAACTCATGCTCCGCAAGCCGGACCTGACTAACAACGAGAAAACGATTATTCACAGGTGCGTCAAAAGGGCTTACGAACTCGCCGAGAGCCGGACGCCGATCTTGAGCGATCTCCATAAGGCTTTCACCGAATTCGCCGCAGACGACGAGGAGGATAAGCGTATCTCCCGTGATTTCCACAAGAACCTCAAGATTTGGGTCGATGGGCCATATTCGCTCCTTTTCAACCGGCAAAGCTCCTTCAACGCCACTTCACGATTCGTAGTCTTCGACTTGAACAAGATGCAGGACCCGTCGATCAAGCCGGTCCTCCTGGCGATCATCAAGTCCGTAATCCACCCGAAGGTCGCTGATAAGCGTCTTAGGAAGATCATCGCCCTCGACGAGGTCTGGAAGTTCCTGAAGGATTCCGCCGGCGCCGATCTGGTAAACGAGTGGTACAAGGCAGGCCGACGGTTCAACGTCGCTTGCTACGTCATCACGCAGTCGCCCGAAGACCTGCTCAACAGCCCCGTGGCTACGGCCGTCTCCCAGAACTCCACCGTGAAGTGGATTCTCAACATCGGCGGCGGCTACGACAAGCTCCACACGCTGAAGCTAACCACGGAAGAAGTCGAAACGATTCAAAACCTCGGAAAGAACCCGGATCGCCGACTCTACCGTAAAGTGTTCCTCCGGCTCGGCAACCGCAAAGCCGTCGTCCGCAGCGTTTTGTCCAAGATGGAATATTGGTTATACACGACGGACCCGAACGACGTGAACAAAGAAGCCCGCCTCAAAGAAGCTCATCCGGACTGGTCCAGCGCGAAAGTTCTTCGAACTCTCGCCGAAGGGACGTCCTAAATGAGTTGGCGCGTCGACGTCTCTGTATCTTTCACCCTCCTTATCGCGGCACCCGCCGTTGATGCGCAGGTGATGGTCCAAGACCCGGTGCAGACGGCGACCACGCAATTAGGAAATTCCGTCCTGCAAGCGCACGCGTCGTTCATGAAGCTCCAGATGGTCCAGGACGCAGAGATTCTCAAAAACAACTTTCTCCAGGCCGAATCCTATTACAACTACATCAACGCGCGGAGCAAATCCCGCGGCGGCCTTATGGGCTACTACGGACGGTTGGTGGCCAACGAGGTCAACGCGGTCATCGATGCCGAAAAGATGAGCATCGAAAACGACGCGAACAACGTAACCGGGTCCAACTTGGTCAACGATCTCGCCGTTCAAGCGACCAACGCGGCGGCAGCCGTGAGCGGCAGCGCTATGAAGGCCGGAGTGGGCGCCCTCAACAGCGGCGTTGACTCGACCAACGCGGCTTACGGCGGCTCCATGTTGGCCGGGTACAACGGCGCGCTGTCGGCGAAGAATGCGACGCGGGCTGCGGTCTTCCAGAGAAATATGTCGATCGCGAACTCGGCGGGGTCGGCGATATCGACATCCTACACAACCGTTTCTTCGCTGATGACCTCCCTCAACGACCTCAAGAAACAGGCAAACGCCCAGAATCTCGACGACCGGGCATACGAGAGCCTAAACCTGAGTATCGCCGCCGTCCAGGCGCAGCTCACGACCGAGATCCACAGGATGCTCGCACTCAACGCCCAACTGATTAAAGCCCAACTCGACACTCAGAACCTGGAACAAGCCTTCTCACGCCAGACCGCAGCGGACATGGCGGCTTTCTACGGCAAATCCGTGCGACAGCGGTCCGCGAACGGGACCGACGTGAACGCGGTCATAACCGAACTGAAGCGACCGCCGCGATGAGGAACTAAAAGCATGAACGTAGCTACTCAG
>CAIQSZ010000290.1 GCA_903874575.1 uncultured Elusimicrobia bacterium | reverse complement strand
GGCTTCTCCTTCGACTCCGCCCAGGATTATAAGGACGCGACGAAGGTCATCGCGGAGTTCGATCAAGGCGGCCTGGGCCTGCCCGACCGCGACTATTACCTCAAGACCGACGCGAAGTCCGAGCGCCTGCGCGCGCAGTACGCGTGGCACGTGGCCAAGATGTTCGGCCTGCTCGGCGACGACCCGAGGACCGCCGCCGCGGAGTCCGAGACGGTGCTCCGTCTCGAGACGGACCTGGCGAAGGTCTCCATGGACCTCGTCTCCCGCCGCGACCCGGACAACACCTATCACAAGACCACCGCCGCCCAACTGGCCGAGCTGGCGCCCGGGTTCGACTGGGGCCGCTACCTGGCCGCGACCGGAGCGCCCGCGTCGGCCTGGCTCAACGTGGTCTCGACCGGATTCGCGGCCGGCTTCTCGGCCCAGCTCGCTGCCCGGCCGCTCGCGGACTGGAAGGTCTACCTGCGCTGGCACGTCGCCCGCTCCGCCGCGCCCTGGCTGTCGAAGGAGTTCGTCGGCGAGAGCTTCGACTTCGACGGCCGCAAGGTGACCGGCGCCAAGGAGCTCAAGCCGCGTTGGAAGCGTTGCGTGGAGCTGTCCGACGACCTGCTGGGCCATGACCTGGGACGCCGTTACGTCGAGTCGACCTTCGGAGCCGACGGCAAGAGGCGCGCCGATGAACTCGTCGCCGCGATCAAGGAGGCGCTCAAGAAGGATCTCGGGAGCCTGGACTGGATGACGGCAAAGACGCGCGAGCGCGCGCTCGGGAAGTTCAATTCCGTCGTGGACAAGATCGGAGGACCGGCGAAGTGGCGCGACTACGCCGGGGTAAGGATCGATCCCTCCGACCTTCTGGCGTCCATCCGCAGCGCGCGCGCCTACGAGGTGCGCCGCCGCCTCGACAAGATCGGCCGGCCCGTCGACCGCCTGGAGTGGAAGATGACCCCGCCCACGGTCAACGCCTACTACGATCTTCAGCTGAACGAGATCGTTTTCCCGGCCGGCATTCTCCAGCCGCCGTTTTTCGATCGAGCCGGCGACCAGGCGATCAACTTGGGCGCGATCGGCGTCGTCATCGGCCACGAGTTGACCCACGGCTTCGACGACGAGGGCCGCAAGTTCGACGCGAAGGGCGACCTGGCCGATTGGTGGACGCCCGCGGACGCGAAGAAGTTCGAGGAGAAGACCGCCTGTTTCGTCGACCAGTACGGCGCCTATGAGCCGCTCGCCGGCGTGCGTCTCAACGGCCGGCTGACTTTGGGCGAGAACACCGCCGACAACGGCGGCGTGCGCTTGGCGACGATGGCGCTCGACGAGCTCAAGAAGGGGGGCTCGGTGCCCGCCGACGTCAACGGCTTCACGCCCGAGCAGCGCCTGTATCTCGGATTCGCCCAGGTCTGGTGCCAGAACTCCACCGAGGAGAGCCTGCGCCTGCTCGCCAACATCGACCCGCACTCGGCGGAGCGCTTGCGCGTCATCGGCGCGCTGTCCAACACGCCCGAGTTCGCCAAGGCGTTCTCGTGCAAGCCCGACGACGCGATGGCGCGCGGCGCGCGGGCCTGCCGGGTCTGGTGACGCCGACCGCCGCGCGCGGCGTCAGGACTCGCGCAGGATCCAGCAGCCCGCGGGCACGGCCAGCGCGCCGAAGACGACGTACAGGCGCCAGTAGGTGGCGTGCAGTTGGGTCCAGAACGAGGACGCGACGTGATGGTCCACCCGCCACTTGGCCGTCATCGCGAGCGTGAAGGTCAGCGCGGTGCACGACAGCATCAGGCCCAGCACCTTGCGTCCGTCGACTTTCCAATTCGTGAGGGTGGCCACGAGCGTGGCGCCCAGGAGCGGGCCGTAGGTGTAGGCGACCATGCGGAAGGCCAGCCACAGCAGGTTGTCCAGGTCGCGCATCAGCAGGGCGAAGACCACGAACAGCGCGCCGAAGCCCACGAAGAAGCGCTTCGACGATTTGACCAGCTCGGCCTCGCTTTTGCCCGCGCCCCAGTAGGGCTTGTAGAAGTCCACGGTGAACGCGGTCGCCAGCGACGCCAGCGCGGAGTCGGAGGAGCCCATGGCCGCCGAGGCGACCGCGGCCAGCAGGAGCCCGCGCAGGCCGTGGGGCATGGCCGTGAGGATGAAGCGCGGGAAGACATGGTCGTTGTCGGTCATGCCCGCGATCAGCTCGGGGTGCGCGCGCGAGTAGGCGTACAGCGAGACGCCGATGAACAGGAACAGCCCGGAGATCGGGATGGAGACCAGGCCGGACAGCGCCAGGCTCCAGCGGGCTTTTCGCTCGTCGTTGCAGGCCAGCAGGCGCTGGACCATGTCCTGGTCGGTGCCGTACGCCGCCGAAGAGTTGAAGAAGCCCCAGACCGCCAGCAGGGCGAACAATCCCAGGTTCGCGGGCTTGAGCAGTTCCAGGAAGTTGAACTTGTTGTAGACGGAGCCGTCCGGCCTCACCGCGCGACGGCCCGCGTCGACGATCGCCGGGAAGCCTCCCGGCACGTGCGCGGCGATGTAGAACAGCGCGACGATCGCGCCGCCGATGAGCAGGCAGAACTGCATCAGGTCGGTCCACGCGATCGCGCGGCCGCCGCCGGCCGTGGTGTACAGCAGGATGGCGCCGACGGTGGCCACGACGCAGAGGGGGAACGCCAGCGCGCCCCCGCTGACCACTTCCAGCACCTTGGCGATGGCGACGATGCGCACCGTCGAGGCGAGCGTGCGCGACAGGATGAAATAGCCGGAGCACGCCAGGCGGGTCGTGCGGCCCATCTTGCGCTCGACGGCCTCGTAGATCGAGGTCACCTTGTGGCGCTGGTAGAACGGGAGCAGGACGCCGGCCACGAACAACGCGGCGGCGATGTCGCCGACGTTGCTGAACATGTAGCGGAAGTCGGCGCCGTAGCCCTCGGCGGGGGTGCCGACGAAGGTCAGCGCGGAGATGCAGGTCGCCAGGAAGCTGGCCGTGGTGACCATCCACGGAATGGAGCGTCCGGCCAGGAAGTAATCGTCGGTGGTCTTCGCCTTCGCCCGCGCGGCCCACCAGCCGATGGCGCCCAGCGTGGCGCAGTAGAGGAGGAGCACCAAGACGTCGAGACGGCCGAGCCCCGGGCTCACGCGCCTCCCTTGGGCGGATTGTTCCAGTTTTTGCGCATTTCGACGTTCCTCCTCGCGCCGAGTTCCTTTGCCAGCGCGCGCCAGGCCTCCAGCCGCGCCGCGGTCACCGCGCCCGACTCCAGGCCCGCCTTCACCGCGCAGTCCGGCTCCGCGCCGTGGGCGCAGTCCTTGAAGCGGCAGGAGGACGCCAGCGCGTCGATCTCCTCGAAGGAGCGGGCCAGGCCGCGCTCGGCCTCCCAAAATTGCATCTCGCGCATGCCGGGCGTGTCCAGCAGGACCCCGCCGCCGGGGAGCAGGAACAGCTCGCGGTGCGTGGTCGTGTGGCGCCCCTGCTCGTCGCCGGCGCGCGTCTCGCGCGTGCGCAGGAACTGGGTGCCGAGCAGACGGTTGATCAAGGTGGACTTGCCCACGCCCGAGGAGCCGACGAAGCCGACGGTGCGGCCCGCCTTCAGCCACGGGGCGAGTTCCTCGACGCGCGCGCCGGTTTTCGCGCTCAGGCAGACGACGACGGCGCCGGCGGCGACGGCCGCGGCCTCGGCCAGGTACGGCGCGGGGTCCGGGCAGGCGTCGAGCTTGTTGAGCAGGACCACGGTCTCGGCGCCGCTCTCGCGGCACACGGTCAGGAAGCGCTCCAGGCGGCGCGCGTTGAAGTCCTGATTGAGCGCGGTCGTCACGAACACCGCGTCCAGGTTCGCGGCGATGATCTGCTCGACCGGCGCCTCGCCCGAGGCCTTGCGCGACAGCTTGGTGCGGCGCGGCAGGACGCGCCGCACGACGGCGGCGCGCTCTCCGGGAACCGCCTCGACGCCGATCCAGTCGCCGACGGCGGGCAGCGACGCGCGCTCGACGGACCTGTGGCGCATGGCGCCGGGCAGGCGCGCGCGCAGTTCCCCGTCGGCGGCCGCCAGGGAGTACGCGCCTCGGTGCTCGGACACCACGCGCGCGGGCAAAAGACCGCGCCCGGCTCCCGCGGAGAACTCCGCGGCCCAGCGTTCGTCCCAGCCCCAGTCCTCGAGGCGCGTCACCCCGCGATTCTAGCAGAACCGCCGCGGCGGCGGGGGGAGGCGCTCAGAGATGCGCGACGACGTCGTTCTTGGGGAAGCGCACCTTGGCCTGAGACGCGTAGGCGTCGTCGGCGGCGCGGTAGCCGGCGGTCGCGGCGACGACCGCGTTGTAGCCCTTGGCCGGCAGGCCCAATATCTCGTCGTACTTGTCCTTGTCCAGGCCCTCCATGGGGCAGGCGTCCACGCCCAGCGAGGCGGCCGAGGTCAGGAATACGCCCAGCGCGATGTAGACCTGCCGGATCGTCCAGGCGGCGACCTTCTCCGGCGGCAGGGAGGCGGAGGCCAGCATCATCTTCTTATAGCCTTCCAGCGCCTCCTTCGGGAGGCGGCGCACCTCGGAGATGCGTTCGACGAAGCGTTCCACGTCGGCGGCGCCGAAGTCCTTCTTCACGGCGAACACGACCAGCTTGTCGGCGTCCGTGATCTGGGGCTGCTCCCAGGAGACGGGCTTCAGTTTCGCGCGCAGGGCCGGATCGTTCACGACGAAGAACTTCCACGGCTGGAGGCCGTAGGACGACGGCGAGAGCACGAGGGCTTCCTCAAGCGCCGCCCAGCGGTCGGCCGGAATCTTCCGGGAAGGGTCGAATTTCTTGGTCGCGTTGCGCCAGCGCAGGCTGGCCGTCAGGGAGTCGGGGGTGGTCGCGGCGTTCGAGGCGGGTGCGGTGACGCTCATGTGAAACCTCCTAAGTTACACATATGTTAAGATATTCAAGCCCGGCCCGGCAAGCGGCGCGCGACGTCCGCCAGGGTCGTGCGCTTCAACTCCGGCAGGACCTTGGACTCGACGCGGGCGAACACGCCGTCCAGGATGGTCTTCATGCGGCGCGCGACCGGGCACTTGTCGTTTTTTTTCTCGGGCAGGGCGAAGAAGCCGCCCTCTTCCACGGCGCGGTACGCGTCGAACAGCGTGATCTCGGACGCGGGCCGGGCCAAAGTGAAGCCGCCCAGGGCGCCGTGGGCGGACGCCACGATGCCCGCGCGCGAAAGTTGCGCGAGCAGGCGGCGGATCACGACCGGGTTGGTGGCCACCGAGCCGGCGACCTCGCGCGAACTGAGGCGTTCGCCTTTATGGAGGGCGATGAGCGTCAGGACGTGGACGGCGACCGCGAACCGGGAGTTAGGCGCCATAATGTAACTATTATAGTTTCAAATCCGGGGCGCCGTCAAGGCGGCCCGCGCTTTACCGGGCGGCGGCGCGTTTCAGGCGGTCCATGACGGCCCGTCCGGCGCCGCCGTCCCGCACGGTCTCCACGAAGAGCGCGCGCACGCCGGACGCCTCCGCGTCGCGCAGGGCCGCGAACAGCGCCCGCGCGTAGG
>CAIQSZ010000289.1 GCA_903874575.1 uncultured Elusimicrobia bacterium | reverse complement strand
GCGACCGCCTGGAGAAGCTCGGAGAGTTGTACGACGACATCGAGGACAAATCGTTCAAGCGCCTGGATGCGTCGATCGCGAAGATCGAGCGCGTGCGCAAGGGCGAGGAGAAGCCGCAGGCGCCCACGCTCCCCTCCGACCTCGCCGGAGGCTAAAGCCTTCGGCGACCGGCCGTTTTATTCAGCCGCCATTTGCGGCGCTTTTCGGCGGCCTTCCATAGCTCCTTCTCCTCGCGGGTTTTCAGAAGCAGGGGCGGGACGGGGGTGGGCTTGAGATCGGAATCCACGGCCACGAAGGTGACCAGGCATGAGTTCGTGTGGTGGCGGATGCCGCTGGGCATGTCCTCGGCATAGACTTCGACGCCGACTTCTATGGAGGTCCGGCCCGTATGGTGGACGCGGGCCCGGGCTATCAGAAAAGTCCCCACGCGGATAGGGACATGGAACTCGACGCGCTCGATGGCCACGGTGACGCAAGGCTTGCCGGAATGGCGCATCGCGCAGACTCCGGCGGCTTTGTCGACCATTTGCAGGATCTTTCCGCCGAAGATCGTGCCGTGCATGTTCGCGTCCGGCGGAAACATGAGGTCAGCGACCTCGGTCAAGGATTCGCGGACTCCCTTGGGGGCCATCCCGGCGGGTTTGCGGCGCTCAACGGGCATAGTATTTCGGACGGCGGTCCTCGAAGAGGTCGCAGGCGGGATGGACTTTTTTGTCCTTGGCCGTCCAGGCGTCCACGGCGACTACGGCCGCGCGGACTTCGTTTTCGCCCAGGCGGACCGCCAGAGAGCCGTTCGGAGTCACGATTTGGGACTGGCCGATGAAACCCAATCCGCGCTCGGAGCCGACTCGGTCGGCGGTGGCCGAGAACACGCGGTTTTCGAGCGAGCGAATCTTCATGCCCTCGGGGCACCAGGGCAAAACCAAGTTGGCGGGGTGCGCGATGACTTCGGCGCCCTTCAGCGCTAGAGTGCGGGCGCTTTCCGGAAAGAACCAATCGAAGCAGATCATCACGCCCACCGACACGCCCTTGACCTTCTCGGTCCAAAAGCCGGTGTCGCCGGGGGAGAAGAATCGTTTCTCTCCGCCGAACACGTGCGTCTTGCGGTAGACGCGGGTCTTGGAGGCGGTGGCGAACAACGCGGAGTTGAAGAGCTTGGCTCCAGCCTTTTCCGGGAAGCCCGCCACGACGGCGCAATCGTGTTTGGCCGCGTAGGCTTGCAGGACCTTGGACAGAGGACCATCCGCCTTCTCGGCGCACTTGGCCGCTTCTTTGCGGGTCTTGAAGTTGTAGCCGGAGGCGAAGAACTCGGGCAGCACCCAAAGATCGGCGTCGAACTCGTCCATGAGATTGAAACAGGCTTGGATGTTCGGCCCGGCTTTGAGGAATTTAGGGCTATTTTGGACGACGCCGATTCTGAATTCCATGGGTCGCGAGTTTATCAAAAAATGAGGAAGCGGCGCGTCGGCCTCGAGTCGGACGGGGAAGTCCTCGGTCAGCGAGGCGAGGCGTCGAAGATGAGGACGGCTCGCGGTTCGCGGGGGATGGGGGCGACGCGGTCCCGGATGGGATCGGGGTTTTCTTCGGGCGTGAGCGCGCGGTAGAGCACGTCGATTGAATCCGGCTTCGTCGTCACCGAGAGGATCTTCGTCGCCGAGGGTTTCAGGAGCATGAGCCTGCCGGAGGCGAAGTCCACGACCGGCGGTTTGCCGGGGAATCCGAGGAGTATCCAGGATGAAGCGAGTCCGCTTGCGTCCGAAAAAACGAGTCCAGCGTCGGGCGCCGGACGCCGGTCGCCGGAGGCCCTTTCGGCGCCGTATGGCAGCGTCGTGGGCATCGACTGCGATGCCCGCTTGAGCATGGAGGGCGCGGGCGCGACGATCTTGGGGGCGGCGGGGACGGCCGCTCCGCGCGCGCCTTCCAGCGCATCCTTCGGCAGGACTTTTACGATGCCCATCCTCTTCTTCTCGGCCTCGATGCCGCCGAACATCCGCTCGTTAGCGGCGGAGCGCTCCTCCTCGGTCATGGCCGAGGCGCCTCGTTCGGCGGAGGGGTCCTGGAGAGGAGACCCCAGGGCTCGCGCGCGTCGTTGGACGCCTTCCTTCCGGGCGGAGGGCGCCGCCTCCGGTCCCTCGCCGGAAGACTTGGAGACGAGATCGGAGAAATCCCGCTGGGCGACCGGAGCCGTCTTCATGTCGAACACGTTCGCCGCGCCGGGAGGATGCAGCGGGGGATCCTCGGGCGCCACGGCGGTCTTATTCCAGATCACGAGCGCGACGACCGCGCTCGACAAGGCGAAGGCGAGAGGGCGCGCGGCCGGAGGCAAAAGCGCCCAATCGGATTTTGAGTTTTTCCCGCCGGCCTTTTCGGACACGATCCGTAACCCCGTGAGTTGAAAGGCGTTTCTTTCTAAGTTCTGGACCGGAGAGGGCGGGGCGCCGGAGCGCCCCGCCCCGTTCCGAGCGGTTACGCGACGGCGAAGACCTTTTTGGCCTTCGCGCTCTTCCCGAGAACTTCCTCGCGCAGCGCTTCGGCCTTGTCCGTCTTCTCCCATTCGAAACCCTTCTCGGTGCGGCCGAAGTGGCCGTACGCGGCGGTCTGGCGGTAGATGGGACGCCGCAGCTTCAGCGTGTCGATGATGCCCTTCGGCGTCATGGGGAAGAGCTTGCGGACGGCGGCCTCGATGCGGGCTTCGTCGGCCTGACCGGTGCCGTGCGCGTCGAAGTATACGCCCACGGGCTCGGCGACGCCGATGGCGTAGGCGAGCTGGACGGTGCACTCCTCGGCCAGGCCGGCGGCCACCACGTTTTTGGCGATGTAGCGCGCCATGTAGCAGGCCGAGCGGTCCACCTTCGTCGGATCCTTGCCGGAGAACGCGCCGCCGCCGTGCGGGGCGCGTCCGCCGTAGGTGTCCACGATGATCTTGCGGCCGGTGAGTCCGGTGTCGGAGGCGGGGCCGCCGACGACGAACTTCCCGGTCGGATTGACCAGGAAGCGGGTCTTATCGTCGATGAGGCGCTTGCCCAGGACGGGACGGATGATCACGTCGATGATCTCATTGCGGGCTTTCGCGGTGATCTGGTCGCCGGATTTGTCCAGAATCTCCGGGCCGTGCTGGGTGGAGAGAACCACGGTGTCCACGCGGACCGCGCGGCCGTCGAGATATTCGACGGAGACCTGCGACTTGCCGTCCGGGCCGAGGTACGAGAGTTGGCCGGAGCGCCGGACTTCGGCGAGCCTGCGGGTCAGCTTATGCGCCAGCATGATGGGCAACGGCATCAATTCGTCGGTCTCGCGGCAGGCGTAGCCGAACATGATGCCTTGGTCGCCGGCGCCGCCGGTGTCGACTCCCTGCGCGATGTCGGGCGACTGGCGGCCGATGGCGTTGAGGACGGCGCAGGAGGCGGAGTCGAACGCGTATTCGGGGCGGGTGTAACCGATGTCCTTGACCACCCGGCGGACGAGCTTGTCGACGTCGAATATCGTCTTGGTGGTGATCTCGCCGCCGACGATCACGAGGCCGCGGGCCACGAAGGTTTCGCAGGCGACCCTGCCGGTCGGGTCCTCGGCCATGACCGCGTCGAGTACCGCGTCGGAAATCTGGTCGCAGACCTTGTCGGGATGACCCTCGGTCACGGATTCGGAATTAAAGAAGAACTTCCCCTTGCGCTGCATGTTGTTCGCCCTCCGATGCCGTGCTTTGGGCGGCTTGGGCCGCCGACGGCAATCCTGGGATTGTACAAATTCCACGACGGGGATTCGCCGCCGCTACTGCCGGATGTTCAGCACCCCGGCCTCGAACACGGAAATATTCTCCTTGACGTTGCCGTTGGGGCCGATGATGCAGTTGTTGAGCCGGACGCCCTCGCCGACGGTCACGTTGTCGAACAGGATGCAGCGTTCCAGGCTGGCGTCCGCTCCGATATGGGCGCGGTCGCCGATCACGGAATAGGGGCCGACGACGGCGCCGGCGGCGACATGGCCGCCCTTGCCGATGACCACGGGGGCGGTCAGCCTGGCGCGCGGGTCGACGATGGTCCCTTCCTGCACCCAGACGCCTTTGCTGACCTCGGCGCCGGGAATGTTGATTTTGGCCTTGCGGTCCAGGCAATCGATCTGGCAACGGCGGTATTCGGGCAAGTTTCCGACGTCGCACCAGTAGGCGTCGGTCTCATACGCGTAGATGGGCTTCTTGAGCCTGAGGAGCTTGGGCCATAGATCATGGCCGAAGTCGTATATTTTGTTGCGCGGGATGCACTTGAGGACTTCGGGCTCGAAAAGGTAAATGCCGGTATTGACCTTATTGGAAAAAACGTCTCCCCATGAAGGCTTTTCCATGAAGCCCTTG
>CAIQSZ010000288.1 GCA_903874575.1 uncultured Elusimicrobia bacterium | reverse complement strand
GCAGGAACTCTCCCTTAGCGGCGCGGGCGAGGGCCTCCTCTTCGGCGGGCGGCAGGAAGCTGAGAATGGGACCGTCGGGCACCGCCGGCGGGACGGTCCAGCAGACGGTCAGGCGCGTCATCGCCGCAGGAAGTCGACGGCGTCGCGCGCGGCGTCGAGGCCCGCAATCGCGGCGCGTCCCATCGCCAGGATCGCTTCCTCCGTGCTGCCGCCTATGTGGGGAGTGGCGAGGATTCGGGGATGGGAGGTAAGACGCGAGTCCTTCGGCGGCTCCTCGACGAAACAGTCCAGGCCGGCGCCCGCCAGGCGCCCCTCGTCGAGAGCGGCGAGCAGCGCCGGTTCGTCGACGAGGCCGCCGCGGGCGGTGTTGAGGAGCACGGCCGTTGTCTTCATCTTGGCCAGCCGCGCGGCATCGATGAGGCCCTTCGTCTCGGGCGCGAGGGGGACGTGGACGCTGACCACATCGCTCTGCGCGAAAATTTCATCGAGCGGCACGAGGCTCACGCCCTTAGATTCGGCGAAGGCCTTGTCCGCGAACGGGTCATGGGCGAGGACGCGGACGCCGAAGGCCGCGAGCAGGGAGACGAACTCCCTGCCCACGGAGCCCAGGCCGACCAATCCGACGGTCTTGCCCGTCAGAGTCGTCCCTTTCGGTTGGCGCCAGGTCCCGGCGCGCAGGTCGGCCGCCGATTCGGGGAGGCGGCGCAGGAGGCCCAGCGTCATCATCAGCGCCAGCTCCGCCACGGAGCGGCTGTTCGAGCCGGGGGTCCACGCGAGCTTCACGCCGCGCCGCGCCATCGCGGCGATGTCGAAGGAGTCCAGCCCCACCCCGAACTTGCTGATCGTCTTGAGGGAGGGCAGGCGGGCGAGAAGCGCGTCGTCGACGGTCTCGAGAGCGAGTACCGCTTTTTGCGCCCCATCGAGGAAGGACGCGAGCGCGTCGTCCTTCAAGGAGGAGCCTTCGTCGTTGAAGCGCGCGTCGGGATAGCGGGCCAGGAGCTCCGAGCGCAGGACCGAGTGCTTCGAGAACGAACGCGACGCGACGGCGATCCGGGCGCTCACGCGAGGACCTCGCGCCGGCCCTTCGCGAGGTACTCGGCGCAGGCGGCGCGGAACGCGTCGTCGTTGGCGACCTCGAAGCGGCGGATGCGGCCGTCGGGGCCCGGCAGGATGAGGCCCAGCTTCGTCGCGGTGTTCTTCTTGTCCTTGCCGAGCGCGGCGAGGAACGGTTCCAGCGGCACGCAGGTCGACTCGAAGCCGCGCCAATTCGCGGCCAGCGCCGGGCGCATGCGCCGGTAATGCTCCGCGCGGCCCAGTCCGAGCCGGGCCGCCGCGAAGTTCGCCAGGTCCATGCCGATGGTGACGGCGATGCCGTGCGGTACGACGAACGCGGTGGCGGCCTCGATGGCGTGACCGAAGGAGTGTCCGTAGTTCATCACCAGGCGCGGGCCGCGGTCGAACTCGTCGGCCTCGACGAGCTTCTTCTTATATTCGAGCGAGTCGCGCAGGAAGCGCGCCAACGCGGCGCGGTCCGCTGCGAGGGACGCATAGGCGACGGCGATGCGGTCGAACGCCTCGGGACCCTCGATGGCGTGGACCTTCAGCATCTCGCCGATCCCGGAGCGCACGTCCTTCTCGTCGAGCGTGTCGAGGAAGGAGAGGTCGGTCCAGATCGCCTTCGGGGGCGTGAAGGTCCCCAGGATGTTCTTGGCTCCGCCGCAGTTGATCGAGCTCTTCGATCCGATGGCCGAGTCGGACATCGCCAATAGAGTGGTCGGCGCGAAGCGCCAGTCGATGCCGCGCAGGAGCGTCGCCGCGAGGAAGCAGGCGATGTCCTGGACGATGCCGCCGCCGACGGCGGTCAGCGTTTGCCCGCGGCGCACGCCCTTCGACAGCAGATGGCCGACGTACGCGGGCATGCGCTCCAGGGATTTGGCGTCCTCCGTGGCGTCGATGAGCAGCACCGACGGGTACGCGAGCGCGACTGCGAGCTTCTTTGGATGCGCCTGGGCGACTCGGCGGTCGACGAGGAGGTGCGTTCCGGCGAGAGAGGCCGCCAGCTCCGCGCCGGCGTCCGCCACGAACCTTAGTTCGTACGGCCCCTGGCGGGAGGAGACGACGAGCGGCTCAAGTCCTGGAGAAGCCGCCATCGATGACCAGGTTCTGACCGGAGATGTAGGTGTTTTCGGGGCCGCAGAGCCACGAGACGAACGCGGCGATCTCGTCCGGTTTCGCCAGACGGCGGATCGGCACGCGCCGAGCGAGAGCCTTCATGCCTTCGACCCCGAGCACGCGGCGCGTGAGGTCGGTATCCACGAACCCGGGCGCGACGCAGTTCGCCAGCACGCCCGACGCCGCGGCCTCGGCGGCCAGCGCGGCGGTGAGGCCGTCCAGCGCGAACTTGCTGGCCGAGTACGGTCCGCGGTTCTCCTTGGAGACCACGCCGAATACCGAGGAGACGTTCACGATGCGGCCCCAGCCCGCGCGCGTCATGCCGGGCAGGACGGCGCGGCACAGCAGGAACGGCGCGCGCACGTTCACCCGCTGGATCAGGTCGAAGTCGGCGGGAACGGTCTTGGCGAACGGGCCGATCTTGTTGACGCCCGCGTTGTTGACCAGCACCGCGTAGCCGGCGCGCGCGGCGCGCGACGCGAACTCCTCGGCCGCGGCGTCGTCGGCGAAATCGACGGCTTCGTACGCGCAGTCGCGCGGGGCCTCGGCCCTAGGGCGCGTGCCGGTGACCGTCACGCGCGCGCCCGCGTCGCGCAGACGCTCGGCGATCGCGCGGCCGATGCCGCGGGTGCCGCCGGTGACCAGCGCCTTGCGTCCGGCCAGCGGCTTCTTCATCGTACCGCCCTCGGCACGCGGTCGGAGAGCCGGTACGCGCGCTTCCAGTCCGGGTCCGCGCAGTAGATTCGGTAGATGAGCTCCATCGCCTTCAGCGCCTCGTGGGAGCTGCCGTGCGCGACCTTGCGGTTCTTGATCACGCAGTCGGCGAACTCCCATATCTCGTCGCGCCAAGAAGGATCGTTGTTGTAACGAGTGGTGGTCTCTTTGGGATCGCCGGAGTCGTTCTTCGCCGCGACGGAGACCGTCAAAGTCTCGGCGCCGTAGCTCTTGGAGCCCGACAGGATGCCCGCCAGGGTCAGCGCGCCCTTCTCGAGGGTGATGTCGAGGTAGAAGCGGTGGCGCCACAGAGTCGCCGACGAATGCAATAGCGCGACGACGCCGCCCTTCGTCTTCAACAGCGCGTAGGCGTTGTCCTCCACGTCGTGGCCCCAGAACGAGTTCGACACGACGCTGTGGATGTCGGCGAAGTCTCCGGCGAACAGGCGCATCAGGTCCAGCATGTGGATGCCCTGGTCGAGCAGGATGCCGCCGCCGGAACGCTTGCGGTCGGCGCGCCAGCTGTTCTCGAAGGCGACGACGTGGCTCTTGCCGTATACGCCGTTGAGGTTGAGGATGCGGCCCAAGCGCCCGGAGCGGACGATCTTAAGAGCGTCGCGCACGGAGTCGTGGTAGCGATGGTTGAAGCCGTACTTGAGCTTCTGTTTCGGGTGGCGGCGCTCGACGGCGCGCACGCGCACGACGTCGGCTATGTCGCGGCCCGGCGGCTTCTCGCAGAACACGTGCAGGCCTTTCTCTAGCCCGCGGATGGTCGCGTCGGCGGCTAGGTAGTTCGGCAGGCTGACGAACAGCATGTCAAGCGGCTCTTCGGCGATCATCTCGCGGTAGTCCGCGTAGAAGCGCGTGCCGTCGGGGTTCACGCCGTTCTTCTTGAAACGCACGTCGCTGATCGCGGCGGTCGCCAGGCGTGGGTGGGCGTCGATGAATGGGCGGCGGCGGGGGCCGACGACGCCGTAGCCCGCGATGCCGACGCGGAGCTTCTTCACTTGGCGGACGCCGGCGCGTAGTGCGCCACCAACGGGTCGGAGGCCATCGCGGCGTCCACGCGCTTCAGGTCCTCGGCGGTGTCCACGGACATGGTCCGCGTCCGCGTGAGCGCCATCTTGACCGGGTCACCGTGCTCCAGGAAGCGAAGCATGTCGATGGCCTCCGCCATCTCGAGGGGCCCGGGCGGCAGCGCGTTGAAGCGCAGCAGCGCCTCCCGGCGAAACGGCACGATGGCCACGTGACGGCGGCGCGGCGCGTCCTTGGCTCCTTTCTGCGGCGTGGGGATCGGCTCGCGGGAGAAGTACAGCGCGCGCATGTTCTGGTCGACGGTTACCTTGACCGTGTTCGCATCCAGGAACTCGGCCTCCGTCGAGATGTCGGCCATCACGGTGGCGACCGGCAGCTTCGGGTCGTCCAGCAGGATCCGCACCGCGTCGTCGACCATCTCCGGCACGACCATCGGCTCGTCGCCCTGCATCAGCGCGACGATGTCCGCTCGGCGGCCGGTTTCGGCTTCGATCTTCAGCATGGCCTCGGCGACGCGGTCGGTGCAGCGGTCGTGGGTGTCTTTGGTCATCACGGCCTTCGCGCCGATCGAGCGGGCGTAGTCCATGATCTCGCGGTCGCAGGTGGCGATCCAGGTCTCGTCGATCGTCTTCGCCATCACGGTGCGAAAGTAGCAGTGGCCGACCATGGGGACGCCTCGGATGAGGGCCAGCGGCTTGCCGGGGAAGCGGGAGGAGGCCATCCGCGCGGGGATAATCGCGACAACTCGGGGCTTCGTCATAGGCAGACCTCCTGGATTTTACAACATCCGTCTGGGGAGGGAAGGTTCACCAGCTTTCATACCGGGAAGACCATGTCGAGTCCCTCTCCAGGACCGCCCCGTAGAAGCCCTCGAAGTCGAGGCGCCTCCAGGCCGCGCTCGTCGCGCGCAGGAGGCCGAACCGGGGGTACTGCAGGTAGATACGCTCGGTGCGTACGCGCCAGCCGGCGTGCGCGAACAGCAGGCGCAGGTCCTCAGGGCACAGTTCGAGCAGGTGCACCCGCTCGGCCCCGAAGTTCTGGCGGATGTCCTGACGGATGTGGTGGAGGCCGAGGCGGCTGCGCTTCACATACGGCACGGTCATCACCAAGGAACGGCACTTCGACTTTTCGGCCAGGTCGTGCAGGAAATGAAACGGATCGGACATGTGCTCCAGCGTCTCGAAGAGGAGGAACACCTCGGCGTCCAGGCCGCGGGACGCGAGTTCTTCCGCGCGGCAGTGGACCGCTTCGAAGCCGCGCGCCTTGACCTTCTCGACGGCGACCGGGTCCAGGTTCACGGACAGGAAGCGCGCGCGGCAGTCCGGCACCAGCGCCTTGAGCGCGGCGAGGTGGCGGCCCGACGAATCTCCGATGTCCACGACCAGGCCGCCGTCCTTCGGCATCTCTGGCGCGGCCAGCGCGACCTGGAACGCGTTCTGCAGAAGCACCTTCTCGCGCAGGAAGTCGCTGTCGATCTTGTTGGTGGTGTACTG
>CAIQSZ010000287.1 GCA_903874575.1 uncultured Elusimicrobia bacterium | reverse complement strand
GCGCCGCCTGCGCCGCCTGCTCGCGCACCCGTTCTTCAAGAAGGCGCCGCCGAAGTCGCTCGACCGCGCGACGTTCGGACCCGCCCTCCTCGGCCGCGAGTTTCCCCGCCTGACCCAGCGGTCCCTGCCCGACGCGCTGGCCACGCTTGCGGAGCTCACGGCGCGCTCGCTATGGTACGCCGTGCTGGAAAACGCGCCGCGCGGCCGCGCGCCGGCGGAGATCGTGGTCTCGGGCGGCGGCGCGCTCAACGCCCACTTGATGCGGCGCCTGGCGGCGCTGTTCGCGCCGGTCCCGGTGACGACGACGGACGCCTATGGCTTGCCCGCGATGGCCAAGGAGGCGGCCTGCTTCGCGTGGCTGGCCGCCCGCGCCCTCGACGGCCGACCCAACCACTGCCCCGCGGCGACCGGCGCGCGCGGCATCCGCGTCCTCGGCAAGATCGTTCCAGCCTGACCGCGTCGCCGCCGCCGATGGCGACCTCTAAACGCGTTTCAGCGGGACTCCAGCGCGTACCAATCGAGATTGCGCGTCGCGTACATGATCACCGATAGGACGGCGAAGAGGCCGACGGTACCCAGAAGCAGAGAATAATCTTGCAATTGAAGGGCCACATAGAGGAACCCGTAGATAGCGCCCAACTCCAGGCCGATCAACAACGTTCTTTTGCCGCCGTGCAGAACGGCGCGGCTGTATAGCGTGACTGTGAGGATAGAGGCCGTGCAGGCGATGAGATAGGCTCCCCCGAATGCGATGAACTCCGACAGCGACAGCAACGCAAGATAAAAAAGACACATGGCGGCGCCGATTAAAATGTACTGAACGGGATGTATTCGGAGAGAGGCCAGCGTTTCGAAGAGAAAGAACACAGCGAAGACCAGCGTCAGGAAAAGAATGCCGTACTTGATGGCGCGCTCGACGTTGCGGTAGGAATCCACGGCATCATAAAAGGACACTCCGAATAGAGAGGCCCGCACTTGATCCGCAGGATAGGCCGCGGCTGATGACTGCGGATATGATCGGCCGTAATAGGAAATTTTCCAGAGAGCGCTAAAACCTTGATCCGTGATGGAACGCTCCGCCGGAAGAAACTGGCCCTTGAAACTCGGATCGCGCCAAGGAGAAGACAGCTTGACGGTATTCTGAACCCCCACCGGCGCGAAATTAAGGCTCCCGCTCCCCTTGAAGTGCATATCCAGGACGAAAGGACGCCCTGCCAGATTTTTGGATAGGCTCCCGATTCGCGTGTGAACGCCTGTCGCGAGTTCGTCGAGATTGGTGCCGGGCGCCATTCTGAAGGATTTGTCACCGAAAGAAAACTGGAGCGCCTCCGCCGTACCGCGCAGGTCCGTCACGCTCATGGCGATGACCGCATCTTGCCAGAGCACCTGCTTATCCTCGATTTTGAGCGCCGAGAAATCCGGGGTGGAGAAATGCCCGGACAGCTTGAGATTCCCGCGGTAGACGACGGCTTCGTATATGCCCCGGTGGAGCTTTTCCGGCCGGATATCGCCGTCTATGTTGAGCTCATCCGGAAGGAACCACGCGCGGCCGGTCCCTGTTTCCAGGACCTCCGTCTTTTTGATCTCGCCTTTGACGACCGTATCCTTGAAAGTTTTGTACGTGTAGCGGTAGGGAATGACAAGAAGCGGGCCGACCAGTACCTGGTGCTCGCCCCAGGAAGATGTGATATCCGCGACAGCTTCATTGCGTCGGCCAAGACGCTCGCGCATCGTGGATTCGATCCGGCTGAGCGGGATGAGAAGAATGAGAACTATGGCCAATATTCCGAAAAGCTTGAAGAATATTTTTTTGGAGAGCGGAGTTTCTTTCCGGGAACTCTCCACCGGCATGTTCTTGTCGTTCATGATTTTATTCTATCTATTTCCCCTATGCGTCTCACGCCGCTTCGGACGTCAAGTGAAGAGTTGGTACAATGAGACGGTGAGGGCTGGACTCCCGAAGTCGATTTTAGACGCGATGGAAGGGCATTCGCCTTTCCGCCGGGCGGTGTGGAAGGCCTGCGCGGAGAT
>CAIQSZ010000286.1 GCA_903874575.1 uncultured Elusimicrobia bacterium | reverse complement strand
GGGCGGTTCGAGGTGATCTCGACTTCCAGGACGTCGTCGGCCGGGCCGAATCCTGAGCCCACGTCGGAGCCCAGCGCGGGGCCCTCGCCCATCACCCAGATGCCGTCGACGTCCTTGGGAAGGCCCAACTCGGCGCGGGAGCAGATCATGCCTTGGCTCTCGACGCCGCGCAGCTTCGCCTTGCCGATCTTGAAGCCGCCGGGAAGGACCGCGCCGACGCGCGCGAACGCGACGGTCTGTCCCGCGGCCGCGTTCGGCGCGCCGCAGACGACGTTCCACTTTTGCGCGCCGTCGTCGACGATGCAGACCGACAGCTTGTCGGCGTTGGGGTGCTTGTCCTTGGCCAGGATCTTGGCGACGACCACGCCGGAGAACTGCGGGCCCAGGCGCTCGACGCCCGCGACCTCGAAGCCCAGCTTCAGCAGGAGGGCCGACAGGTCGGCCGTGGACAACCCGTGGTCGAGATGCTCTCGCAGCCAGTTAGACGAAATCTTCATCGAATTGCCGAAGGAAGCGCAGGTCGTTGGTGTAGAAATCGCGCAGGTCGCGCACGCCGTGCATCAGCATGGCGACGCGCTCCACGCCGAAGCCGAAGGCGAAGCCGGTCCATTTTTCCGGATCCCAACCCGCGCAGGAGAGCACCTTGGGGTTCACGACGCCCGCGCCCAGGATCTCGATCCAGCCGGTGTGCTTGCATGACGGGCAACCGGTTCCCGGGCAGAAGAAGCACTTCACGTCCACCTCGGTGGACGGCTCGGTGAACGGGAAGTAGGAGGGCCGGAAACGGGTCTTCGTGGCGGCGCCCAGCAGTCTCTCCAGGGAGGCCTGAAGGTGGCCTTTAAGGTCGGCGAAGCCCACGCCGCGGTCCACGACGAGCCCCTCGACTTGATGGAACACCGCGGAGTGCGTGGCGTCGATCTGTTCGTGGCGGAACACGCGGCCGGGGCAGACGACGCGCAGGGGCTTGCCTTTCGCCGCGTGGTTCTCCAAGGTCCGGATCTGCACGTTGGAGGTGTGCGTGCGCAGGAGGCGGTTCACCCCGTCGAGGTAGAAGGTGTCCTGGCTGTCGCGAGCCGGGTGGTCGTCGGGCATGTTCAGCGCGGAGAAATTATGGTACTCGTCCTCGATGAACGGACCTTCGGCCCACGAGTAACCCATGCTCTGAAAGACGGCGGCGATGGAGTGCAGGGTGGTGGTGAGCGGATGCAGCCGGCCGCGGGGCGGGCGCAGGGAGGGGAGCGTCAGGTCGACGGCGTCCTCGTTCAGGGTTTGCGCGTCGCTGGCCTCCTCAAGGCGATCCTTCGCGGCGGCCAACTCGGCTTCGAGGGCGGTCTTCAGCGCCTGCGCCTTGGGGCCCAACTCCCGCTTGTCATCGAGGCGGAGGTCCTTGAGCGACTTCAACAGCTCGGTGAGCTCCCCTTTGCGGCCCAGGAAACGCACGCGGACCTCCTCGAGCTTCGGGAGGTCCGCGGTGTCGGCGACGCCGGCGGCGTGCAGGGACGATTCGACCCGCGCGTAAGCCTGGTCCCAGGCGGCGCGGCTCGTCGTCGGCTCCATGGCCGGCGCTTAAACGCCCTGGGCGAGGGTGACGAGTTTCTTGAACGACGCGCCGTCGCGCGCGGCCAACTCGGAGAGCATTTTGCGGTTCAGCGTGACGCCCGCCTTCTTGAGGCCGTTGATGAAGCGGCTGTAGGTCGTGTCGTTCTGGCGGCAGGCGGCGTTGATGCGCTCGATCCAAAGAGAGCGGAAGTCGTCTTTCTTCTCTTTGCGGCCCTTGTAGGCTTCGTTGAGCGATTGTTCGACTTGCTGCTTGACCATCCGCCAGCGCGTGCGCTTGGCGGAATAGTTGCCCTTCGCGAGCTTGAAGTACTTCTTCTTGTGGTGGCGGGTGGTGACGCCGGACTTGATTCTCATGGATTGCCTCTAGGCGTACGGCAGGAACCGGCGCATCGTCTTCGCGTCGGTGTTGTTCAGAGTGGAGCTGCCGCGCAGGAAACGGCGGCGCTTGCCGCCGAGCGGGGCCATCAAATGACGCTGGCCGGGGTGTTCGTGCTTGAACTTCCCGCCCGCGTTGGCGCGGAAGCGCTTCTTCGCGCCGGAGTGCGACTTCATCTTGGGCATGACTTCCTCAACTAGTGCGGCTTAGGGATCAGCGTCATCACGAGGCGGTTGCGGTCAGGCATGGGAGCCTGCTCGACGGCCGCCTTGTTCGCCAACTTCTCTTGGAGCGACATCAACAGTTTAAACCCCAGATCTCGGTGCTGCATCTCGCGGCCGCGGAAGACGACCGTGATGCGCACTTTGTCGTGCGCGTCTATGAACTCCTCGATCTGCCGGACCTTCACGTCCAAATCATGCTGACCGATGTTCGGCCGGAACCGGAGTTCCTTCAGAAGACCGGCCTTCTGCTTTTTGCGAGCTTCCCGCTCCTTCTTCTCTTGTTCGTACTTGTACTTCGAGTACGCTAGAATCTTGCAAACCGGGGGAGTGGCGGTGGCCGCGATTTCCACGAGATCCAGTCCGCGTTGCTTGGCCATCCCGAGGGCTTCCCCGATAGGACGAACCCCGATCTGGGTCCCATCCGCGTCGATCAGCCGAACCGTCGAGGCACGGATGAAATTGTTGATGCGGGTCGTATCGCGAGGCGCCTGAAAACGGCTGTTGAACTTATTGATCGGGGATTTGCTCCTGTCTTTGAATGAACGCCGAAGGCCCATGGTAGCAATTGCCCCTCGGCGGCGTCAATGCTTGGACGGTTAGGCTTATGATTGTCCGCGCGGTCGCCAGGAGTCTGAAAAATGGACGCTTCGCGCAGCGCGCGCGGCTGCCTTGCGGCCGCCGCGATCCGCGGAGGATGGCGGCCCAAGGGATGATGATTTCATATGATGGTCTCGTGGAAAAGATCTCATTGTGGCTCTTCTCGGCGATCGACGGTATTTGGCTCATGCTGCGCGGCGCGGGGACCGCTTTGATTGGGAAGGAGCGGACGGACGGCTTGACGGGGCGGCTCGGGATACGGAGATTTAAAAACCGATACTGGCGCCATCGGACGACGCTGCCGGACGGCAGCCGCTTGGTTTATCGCCCCTTCGACAAATGCGTCATCGATGAGATCCATAAAAAGAAGGCCTACGGCGGGGAGGGCGTTTTTCTCCCCGGACAGACCGTCGTCGATCTTGGAGGGCACATCGGCATCTTCACCCTGTACGCGGCCAGGCGGGTCGGCCCGCAAGGGCGCGTGGTCGTCTGCGAGCCTGGCGTCGAGAACCTCGCCTTGCTCAGAAAGAACGTGGAGCTCAATCGGTTCGGCCAGGTTTCGATCCACTCGTGCGCCGTCGCCGACCGGGCCGGCGAAGCTTATTTTTTTACGGCCGCGAACGGGGTCGACAATCCCGTCACCGACAGCTTGATCGGCGGCGCCGGTCGCAGGCGGGAGCGCGTCTCGGTCCGGACCCTCGACGATATCCTGGATGAGGAGCGTCTGGATCGGATCGACCATTTAAAAATCGACGTCGAAGGCGCCGAGGGCCTCGTGCTGAAAGGGGCTCCTCGCAGCCTTATGATCGCCAGCCGAATCGTCATCGAGGTCCACGCTCCCGCTGCGGACCCGAAAGAGATATCCGCCACGCTGGAAGGCCTGGGATTCCAGATCATTGCGTTGTCCGACGCGCCGCTCGTCATCGAAGCCCGCCGGCGTTCCTGACCAAGCGCGTCGCCAACATGCCCGAGTTCGTGAAGGCGGCCCGAAACGCGCGTGCGCCCGCCTCGGCGCCGCCCGGGTGCATCAGCAAAGAGCCTCCCACCAGCCACACCGAGTCGGCGCCGAAGTCGGCCCGCATCTCGGCGGCATTGTCGAGGCGCATCCCTCCGCCCGGCGCGGGACAGCCCGGCGCGAGCGCGCCCAATGGAGCCCGCGCGCGCGCGGCGATGGCGCGGCATTCTCCGCGGATGAAGCCGAAGCGCCCGCCTGCGTTGGGGAAGACGGTGATGTCCGCGCCGAGCAGGCGCATGAGGGTTCCCAGGTAGAACGAGGCCTCGATGCCGTGCGATCGGTCGGCGTAGAACGCGCCCGAGAAGGCGGGATGCGCCATGTACACCGCGGGATGCTTGGCCGCGAGGCGGCGGACTTCGTCGAGGCCGAGGATGGCGGGGCAGACAAGCACGCCGCGCAGGCCCAGTTTTAAGACGAACTTTAAGCGGGCCTCAAGTTCCTGCTGAGGGCCCGCCAAGT
Source organism: uncultured Elusimicrobia bacterium (assembly GCA_903874575.1). GTDB lineage: Bacteria > Elusimicrobiota > Elusimicrobia > UBA1565 > UBA9628 > GWA2-66-18. Next base: position 631 of record CAIQSZ010000286.1, on the reverse strand, counting down.
GAGGCAGATACAGGCACGAGCGCTTGGCCTTGTCGTTCTCGCGCAGGACGGCGTCGGCGATGGCTCCGACTCGCTTCTTGAACGCGGCGAAGTCGGCGTCTACGATATTCTGGTCGTCCTTGGCGATGTCCCCGCCGCCGCGCGCGAACGCCGCCGCCGTCGCGGCCAGTTCCGCATCCGTGGAGCCTCCGGGCTTGAGCGCGGTCGCCAGCAAAGGACGGCCTTCGACGCCCAGCATCTTGCGCAGGCCGGGCATGCCGAAGTTCGGTCCCGGGAACGCGGCCAGGAACGATTCCGGCCAGCGCACGTCGACCAGCTTCACGCCGGGCCAGATGGACGCGTTGCCGAAGACCAGGTTGAGCAGGGCGCCCAGCCGGCCCGAGGCGAGAGAAGCGGGGAAGTCCACCTCGACGCGGAAGCGGCCGTCGTCGAGGGGCGTCGTCGCGCCCGTCCGGCCGACGATTCCTTCGCGGATCGAGTCCTTGAGGGGAAAGTCGAAAGGGACCTCGACGGTCTCCTCGAAGGCGATCGCGCGCGCGGTCTTCTCCGCCTCGGCGGCGGGGCCGGGCACTTCGTAGACGGCGACGAGCCTTCCGTTCACGGCCGATATCATATCACGGAGCCATCCATC
>CAIQSZ010000285.1 GCA_903874575.1 uncultured Elusimicrobia bacterium | reverse complement strand
TTGGGCGTCGCGCAGCATCTTCACGAACTCCTCGCGCGAGACGTGGTGCGAGCAGGTCGCCGTGGCGAGCAAGCCGCCCCGGGGCAGCGCGCGCAGGGCCATGGAGTTCAAGCGCGCGTACATGCGCAGGGCTTTGGGCAGGTGCTTCTTGGCCGGCACCAGGCTGGGAGGGTCCAGCACGATCATGTCCGGCTTGAACGGCTGGCGCAGGCCGGCGAAGGAATCCAGCGCGGCCTCGGCGTCGCCCTCGTCGAAGCTCACCGCGCCTTCGACGCCGTTGAGCTTCGCGTTCTCCTTGGCCAGCGCGAGGGCGGGACCCGAGCTGTCGATGGCGAACACCGACTTCGCTCCGCCCTTGGCCGCGGCGATCGCGAAACCGCCGGTGTAGCAGTACAGGTCCAGCACGGTGCGGCCGGCGCAGTACGGGCGCAGGAAGGCCCGGTTGTCGCGCTGGTCGAAGTAGTGGCCGGTCTTCTGCCCCTCGCCGAGCGCGGCGGTGAAGCGCAGGCCTCCCTCCATGATCGGCACGCGCTCCGGGACGGAGCCGGACAGCGTGCGGCACTCCAGGGGCAAGCCTTCGAGCGTTCGCGTGCGATGGTCGTTCTTAAGGAAGATGCCCTTCGGCGCGAGCAGTTCGTCCAGCGCGGTCCGGATCATATCCAGGCGCCGCTCGATGCCGGCCGACAGCACCTGAAGGACCAGGATGGAGCCGTAGCGGTCCACCACTAGCCCGGGCAGGCCGTCGGACTCGCCGAAGCACAAGCGGTAGGCGTTCTCGCCGGGGCAGACCTTCTCGCGGTACGCCAGCGCCGCGGCCAGCCTGGTCTTGAAGAAGCCGGCGTCGATGCGGTCCTTGGGGCTGCGCGTGAGCATGCGCGCGGCGATCAGGCTGTTGGGATGATAGAACGCCAGGCCGAGCTCGTGCCCGGTCGAGGTCGCCACGACCGCCAGGTCGCCGGCCTTCGGCTCCCCGTCGGACTTCGTTTCCTTGATCTCGTTGGAAAACACCCAGTCGTGCCCGGCGAGCAGGCGCTTCTCCTGCGACGGATTCAGGACGACGCGGACCAAGGTCTGCGGCTGGGCGGCGGTGTCGGACATGGCGGGGCTCTCCTCGGCTCGATCGAGCCGGCGTGTAGAGTCTAGCACTCAGAGGCAGCCGCCGCGCTTGAGTATCGCGCGCGCCGCGGCGCCGTAGGGCTCCAGCGAGAAGCACGCGTCCAGCTCCTTGGCCGACAGACGCCTCGTCACCTCGGGGTCGGCGCCCAAGGTCTGGCGCAAAGTTCCCGCGCCTTTCCAGGTCTTCATCGCGTTGCGCTGGACCAGGTCGTACGCCTCCAGACGTCCGAGGCCCGCGTCGATCAGCCGCAGGAGCGCCTTCTGGGAGAAGACCAGCCCCTGCGAGCTCTCCAGGTTCTTGCGCATGCGCTCCGGGTACACCTGCAGCCCGTCCAGGACGCCGCACAGACGGTGGAGCATGAAGTCCAGGGCGATGTGCGCATCGGGCAGGACGATCCGCTCGTTGGACGAGTGCGAGATGTCGCGCTCGTGCCACAGCGCGCAGTTCTCGGTCACGATGGACTCGTAGCCGCGGATCAGGCGCGCCAGGCCGCACAGGTTCTCGCACAAGACCGGATTGCGCTTGTGCGGCATGGCCGACGAGCCCTTCTGGCCCTCGGTGAACGGCTCCTCCAGCTCCAGGCACTCGGTCTTTTGGAGATGGCGGATCTCCAGCGCCACGCGCTCGACGGCGCACGCCGACAGCACCAGCGCGTGGAAGTATTCCGCGACGCGGTCGCGCGGGACCACCTGCGTGGAGACCGGCTCCGGCCGCAGGCCCAGCGCGTCCAGGACCGCGGCCTCGACGGTCGTCGGCAACTGGCTGAACGCGCCGACCGCGCCGGAAATCTTGCCGTACGCGATGAGCTCGCGCGCGGCGCGCATGCGCTTGAGGCAACGCTGGGCCTCGGCGTGCCAGCCCGCGACCTTGATGCCGAAGGTGATGGGCTCGGCGTGGACGCCGTGCGTGCGGCCGACCATCCAGGTCCGCTCGTGCTTGCGCGCCAGCGCCTTGAGCCGGCGCGCCACCTCCTCCCAGCCCGCGGTCAGCAGCTCGGCCGCGTCGCGCAGCTGCAGGGCGAGCGCGGTGTCCAGCACGTCCGACGAGGTCATGCCGTAGTGCAGGTAGCGGTCGACTTTCGGGGCGCGCTTCTTGAGCTCGCCCGCGACGGCCGAAATCATGCCGATGACCTCGTGGCCCGCGACGGACTCCTTGCGGCGCGAGGCGTCCAGCAGGGACTTGTCCAGCAGGGCCCGCAGCACCTTGAGCTCCGAGGCGGGAATGCCCTTGTCGGGCGCGAGCGCCTTCAGCAGTTCCTCCTCGACCCTGAGCATCGCCGACAGGCGATGGTCGTCGGACCAGATTTTTCCCATCTCGGGACGAGTGTAGCGTTCGATCATGTTATTCCCCCTCGGGACCGGCTTCCAGCGCGCGTCGGGAGGCCGACAGCGGCACGCCGGCCAGGCACTGCGGGCACGACTCGGGCGGCGCCGCCTCCAACGGATAGGAGATCAGGGCGCGCGCGGGCACGCCCAGGCACAACGGCGTCGACGAGCGGTCGACCATGGCGCCCACGCCGACGACGCGCGCGCCGTACGCCTGCGCCAGCGCCACGACCTCGCCGTTGGAGCGGCCGGTGGTCATCACGTCCACCACGACGAGGGCCTTTTGCCCGCGCTCCAGACGGAAGTCCCGGCGGAACGACATCGCGCCGTTGACGCGCTCGGTGAAGATCGCGCGGCACTTCCGGGCGCGCGCGACCTCCTGTCCCAGCACGACGGAGCTCATGCCCGTCGAGATCACCACGTCGAACGGCGCGGCGAACTTGGCCGCCAGCGCCTTGGCGACCTTCTGGGCGACGTGCGGGTACTGGAGCACCAGCGCGGTCTGAAGGTAGACCGAGGTGTGCAGCCCCGACGCCAACCGGAAGTGGCCGCCGGCCACCGCGCCGTGCTCCTGCAGGAGCCCCAGCACGTCCATCTTGTTGATCCTCATCGCGTTCTCCTCTGCGTCATGGAAGCGTCTGCGACCTCTCGAGCGCCCGGAAGCGCTCCCTCGCGCGCCGGCGCCCATCGTCCACCTTTTGCTCCATCACGCCGTGACCGATCTTATTGAAGCGCGGCTCCAGCTCGGGCTTGTTGATGTCGCCCTTCACGCGGAAGCCGATGGCCGGATTGCCGTCCTCGTCGACCCACCACTCGGGCAAGGTGCCCCGGTAGCTGGTGAGCCGCGTCAGGATGTTCATGTCCACTTTCTCGTGGCCCAGGTCCGCGGCTCCCTCGGCGTAGGCGACCAGCTGGGGGCTGTCGACGTGGAAGTAGCGGATCGTCGCCACGCCCCGCGAGGCGCCGTACTCGCCGTCGATGCGGGCGAAGTCCAGCGACTTCGGGTAGGCGGTGTTGCCGCTGAACACCGACAGGTTGTTCATCTTGTGCATGAAGACGAACGGCAGGAAGACGACGGACATGAACTTGTTGGCGCCCTGCAGGGCCCGGACGTCGGAGACCCGGCCGGGGCCGAAGGCCAGGCGCGCCTCGCCCGTGAGGCGGTCCAGCTCCGGCGTGACGCCGCGCAAAGTCCACAGCAGGTCGACGTCGCGGAAATTGAACAGGGGGTGGGAGACCTCGCCGACGCGCACGCGGCCGGAGGTGTCCGGGAAGCCCGCCGGGATCGAGTACTTGAAGGCCCGCAGCCACGGCCGCCCCTCGTCGCCGGCCGCCGCGCGCG
>CAIQSZ010000284.1 GCA_903874575.1 uncultured Elusimicrobia bacterium | reverse complement strand
TTGCCCTGAGTGCGAAAGTTTTCCGGGGCACGCGGCGGAAATCGAAAGAATGATTCTATCGGAAAGCAGGGGGCTCTCATGAGCGACAAAAGGCCCACCGCGTTGTCAAAGCTCGAAATCATCCGCGCTTACACACGAGCCGGTTACGCACTCATGCCCCTGCGCGGGAAAATGCCGACGGCCAGCCGCTGGCGCGAGACGAAAGTCGGCCAGTACTCGGCCGAAGAATTGGCGAAAGGGAACTACGGAGTCATTCTCAGTCCGACGCAAGTCGTTATCGATTGCGACCCCCGAAACTTCGAGCCCGGCGACAGGCCGCTCGGGCGCCTGACGTCCGCCGCCGGTCCCCTGGACAGCTTCACGGTTCGCACAGGCGGCAAAAAGCCAGGGTTACATATCTATCTGACCGTGCCGGAAGGATTCAAGGCACGAGGAAAGCATCCTCAATACGCGGGGCTCGACATTAAGCACCACGGCGGCTATGTCGTTGGCCCCGGCTCTGTCCATCCCGACACCGGCAAGCTCTACGAGGTGTGCCGGGGGACACCGGAAAAAATGGCGGCGGCGTCTACCGCTCAGCTCGAAATCCTCAAGGCCGTTCCCGTGTATATCGGACCAGGCACGGGGACGTACATGGATGACGCCGAGACGCAGGCGCGCTACGCGGCATATCTCCAAATCCATGCGCCTACCTCGGGCTCGTTCGTTGTCGCTTGCAAGGGCCGCGATCTCGGGCTACCGCCGGAACGGACGCTGTCTTTGATGCTCGAAGTCTGGAATCCTCGGCGCGTCGAGCCCCGCGACGAGGCCCATATGCGCGACCGCGTGGCGCACGCCTACAAGTTCGCGAAGGGCGCGCTCGGGGCAGACAATCCTGCGGCACAGTTCGACACGATTGAGGGAGCAAAAGCACCGGACGGTGAACGTCCCAGCGTCACGCCCCAATATAGTCGGGACGTTGGGATGCTCGTTCCGGTGGACCTTTCCACGCTCCAGGAACCCGCGCCTGCCCGGATACTGTTGGGCGGGCGACTGGCCGCCGGCCACCCAAACACCCTCTATGCGGAAGGCGGTCAAGGTAAAAGCTTTATCGCGTTGGACATCGCGACGTGTACCGCCGCAGGACTGAGTTTCTGCGGCCTGGACCTCCCCAATGGCCCCGTCTTGTACCTCGATTGGGAGTTGTCCGCAGATGCTCAGGCGCACAGGGCCTTCATGATCGCGCGCGGCCTTGGACTGAAAGCGCCGCCCAAGGGTCTGCTCTACCTCGCACCGCCGAAGTGTCTTCCAGACTTGATTGCTGCGCTAAAGGAACTGGTCCAAAAGGAAAAGCCAGTGCTTATAGTCGTGGACTCGATGGGTCCAGCATCCGGCGGGAACCCGGAAGACGCCAAGGAAACGATTGCGCTCTTCAATGCGCTTCGCTCATTTGGCGTTACGTCTCTAATCCTCGATCATCAGGCCAAGTTGCAGCAGGGACAGGACTACAAGAAAAAGACTGTCTTTGGATCGGTCTACAAGTTCAACCTCTCTCGGAGCGTCATCCACTTGGAGCGCATCGCCTCCGCCCCCGGAGAGCTTCGGCTGATCCTCCGTCATACCAAGTCAAATTTCGGCCCCTACGCTGAAGACTTGGCTTTATTGGTTCGCTTCAGCTCAGACTCTTGGAAGTTTGAGGTCGTAGACCAAGCCAAGGACCCCGCCTTTGCCAAGGCCTTGACGGTAGGTGACAAGGTACTCGCAGCTCTGCGCGAGTACGGGAAATCAACCGCCGAAACCTTGGAGGAGAAGACGGGGGGAGCCGTCAAGAACGAATTGACGCGCCTCCGGAAGGCGGGTAAGGTCAAGATGGCCGGACAGGAAGGCCGGAAAACGCTTTGGGCACTAACTGAAACAAGCGTCCCAACGTCACAAACATATAGGGACGTGACGCTGGGACGCTCAGACTCGGCCCACGCCGACGCCTTGGAAGGTCTGCAATGAGGCCGCTGGGGGGCCTGATACAGAAGTCCGGGGCCATGGACGCTCGCCGGAGCCTTGGGTGGACCCTCTCGGCGCTCTCGCTCGCTGTCCGACCTTCCCCCGGTTTCGACAGTCGAGGAACGACCTACACCCCCACGCCAAGCGCCGCCCTCGCGCGGCTCATGGCCCCCGAATACCTGGCGGCGGTAGTCGCCGGAGACGTGTATGCTCCGTGCGTGGGGGAGTTGATACGGTGCTGGTTTTGCTTCCGCTCGGCCCTCATTCTGTGGACACCCGGCTTTTTCCGCTGCACGACCTCCGGCTCCTGCCGCCGCTTCTATGTCGCCGCCGCAAGCAATCTATCTGTATCACCCACGCGCAGCCGTTGCCGTCGTTGCCGTGGCTTGGTATTCCGCCTCCGCACCGGGACCGGCACGCGGGCCGCTGAGCGCACCTGCACCCGTTGCCATGATCGCCAGCCTCTATCCTTCCCACTTGATCTCGTGGGCCTGCTGATAAGCGCTGAGGACCGCGCCGCCCTTCGCGTGTCTGGCGACCTGAGCGCCACTGGTGCTCCAACATTCAGGCGGGCAAAAATCAGCGACCGCCGGGCAGAGCTTGAGCGCGAGGCCGCCCGCCTCGGGACCGTGCGGACCCGCAACGTACTGCGCCGATACGTCTACCAACAACGGCGACGCCAACTCGCGCGAATCAAGCGCGGCCAGGACCCCGACCTCGATGCCCGACGGTTCCGCCGATGATTGCCCGCGCCATTCCAGTTTTTGAAATTTTTGGACGCGGTATTTTTGGGGCCTTGATTTCCTGGGTTTTATTTTTTCTGCGTCCTCTATCTGGAAAGCGGTCCGATCGCCATTCCCAGGGCTGGGTCGCTCTCGAAATCAAGGGACATTGGTCGGACTTCGACGCTCGACCCTGGTCGGCCCCCTCGCCGTCCAACTCCGGCCAGACGCTCCAGCGCGAGCGGCCGGTGTCGGCGCTACGGATCGCGGGGCCGGACTCGCCAGCCTGGACGGGCATGGGACTGTCATACGCGTAAGAGCGCCCCGGAGCCGGTCGCCCCGCGCTATCTCACGCTCCAGGCGGCGGCCGTCTATTTGTCCCTCAGTCCCAAGACCCTCTATCGGATGGTTGACGCGCGCTCGATCCCCTTTTCTCAAATCAGCGTCAGGCCCCGGACCCCGGACGCCCCAAAGCGTTTCCATTACCGCTTCGACCGCATACAACTTGACGCATTCATGGCCGGAAATTCCGTAACGCCTCCGGCGCATCTGGCTTGAGTCCTTATTGAATTGGAACATAACATCTGTTATGCTCCGATCATGCCCGACGCCAAGCGCCCGCGAACGAAAACCCCCGCTCAAGAGTTCCAGGCTTTCCTGCTGAGAAAGAAAATCAGACCGGCGGACTTAGAGAAGCGCCTGGGCATTCCGCCCATGACGACCTGGCGCTGGTGTAACGGGAAGGTGAAGCCTAGCCGCATGGCCCGAAGGCTCTTAGATGAAAAACTCGGCTTCAAGTGGAGGGAGAAATAGATTATGGGACTCTACAAGCAACCGGGCTCGCCGTTCTGGAATTATCGTTTCAGCTTACGCGGGACGCGCATCTCAGGCAGCACGAAGGTTAAGGATCGAAAGCTGGCACAAAAAATTTACGAGCATGAACGGGCGCAATACGTTCTTGGCGAAAAAACCCACGAGGTCCGACCGCTCAAGCTCAAAGAACTGATTGCCGATTACCTGGAATACTCCAAGGCGAACAAACGAAGCTATCGCGACGACGTTTCTCTGTCGGGGCGAGTGCTGGCCCACTTTGGAGACTGTATGGCCTCGGAGGTAACACAGCAGAGCATCGAGCGCTATAAGGCCGTCAGGCGCATGAAGAAAGTTGGGAAAGATAAGGACGCGCACCCGCTCTCGGGAAGCACGATCAACCGTGAACTCGCCTTCTTAAAAGTCGTGTTCTCGAAAGCCGTGACCTGGAAGAAAGCGAATCACAATCCAGTCCTGGGAATCCGATTCTTCAATGAGCGGGAAAAATCCAGGGTCCGTCATTTGACCCAAGATGAGCAGAAAAAACTTCTGGCTGTCTGCCCGCCCGAACTTCAACGGATCGTTCTAATCGCTCTACGCACAGGCATGAGGCAATCGGAAATCCTCAATATCCGATGGCGTGACATAGACCCGGTGACAAACCAAATCACGGTGCCCAAGAGCAAAGGCGGGGGGAAGCGATATATTCCGCTCCACGGCGACGTTGCCGAAATCCTTTCTCAAATGCCGCGCACGGGGGAATACATCTTCCAAGGCCCCAACGCGGGGCCTGTCGTTTGGGATGGGGGACTAAGAGACGCCTGGGAGCAATCCCTGGTACTGGCGGGAATCACCGATTTCCGATTCCACGATCTCCGGCACACCACGGCCAGCCAGCTCGCCATGCGTGGGGCCTCCCTGCAAGCCATAGCGGCGATCCTGGGCCACTCCTCAACGCGCATGGCCGAACGCTACGCGCATTTGTCACCATCGCATATTTCTGCTACACTGGCCCTCTTGCCGTCGTTGTCCAAAAAGTCGGTTGACAATCGAGCGGGCAAGGATGCCCCGGTAGTGGCAAAACGGGGCGGTTAGTGGCATAAAATTGCCATACTGCCTTTTTGGCAGTGCAAATAAATAAGCGAAAAACGCTTATTTTATAAGCAAATGGAGAGGTGGGTGAGCGGCTGAAACCGACGGTTTGCTAAACCGTTGTATGGGTTCAAACCTGTACCGAGGGTTCGAATCCCTCCCTCTCCGAATCTTTCGCAGTAACCTACGCGCGGGGCTGGAAGAAGCGCTCGAGCTCGGTCAGGCTCTCGAGGCGGCGGCACGACGGCAGGGAGTCCAGGAAGAAGTGGCCGTAGCCGCGCTTGAGCAGGCGCGGGTCCAGCACCACCACCGCGCCGCGGTCGGTGCCCGTGCGGATGAGGCGGCCGAAGCCCTGGCGGAACTTCATCACGGCCTTGGGCATGGACCAGTCGCGGAAGTAGTCCTTGCCGTCGTCGTCGAACCAGCGGCGGCGCGCCTCCTCCAGGGGGGAGTTCGGGTTGGAGAACGGGAGCTTGGTCAGCACCACGCAGGACAGCGCGGGACCGGGCACGTCCACGCCCTGCCAGAAGGTGTCGACGCCGAGCAGGACGGCGTCGCCTTGGGCCTCGAACTCCTCAAGCAGGGCCTCGTGGCCGGCGGGTCCCTGCGCGAGCACGCGGCGGCCGCCGCCGACGGTCTCGCGCAGGATCGCGTGGACCTTCTTGAGAAGCTTCCAGCTCGAGAAGAGGAGGAACACGCCGCCGGGGACGGCCTTCACCACTTCGGCGCACATCAGCGCGACGGCCTCGGCGTGCGCGGCCTCGTCCTTGGGATCGGGCAGGTCCGGCACGCACCACAGCGCCGCCTGGGAGCGATAGTCGTAGGGCGAGTCGAGCGCCAGTTCCCGCGAGTCGGGCAGGCCCACGCGCGCCTTGAAGCCCGCCAGCCCGTCGCCCGCCGCCAAAGTCGCCGAGGTCAGGATGGTCGGCACGCCGCGGGCGAACAGGCTTTCCGCCAGGCGCTTGCCCACGTCCAGCGGAGCGGCGCGCAGCTCCGGCCCGGTGCGCGGCCAGGCGACCCAGCGCGCGGTCGCGGGCGCGGGCTTCAGAATCTCGGCCAGCTCGCGCGCGAGCATGGTCGAGCGCGCGTGGAGCGAGCGCAGTTCGGCCTCCCAGGCGCGCCCCTCGTGCTCGGCGACGGCGCCCGCCAGCGCGCCTTCCAGCGCGGCCAGCTCGCTTGGAAATACTTCCGGCGTACGGTTCAGCAGCCGCCCCGCGGCTTCCTCGTCGGCGCCGCGCACGCCGTGCTCCGACGCGATCTCGCGCAGGAAGGCCGCGCCGGCCGTCTCGGCCAGGTCGGCGGCGACGGCCAGCTTCTCGTCGCCGGCCAGCTTGCCCGTCATGCGGACCTCGTCGCACAGCGTCACGACGCGGCCGGTGGAGACCTCGCGGCCGAAGCGCGCCGCCGCGGCTTCCTCTAAATTGTGCGCCTCGTCTAGGATCACCGCGTCGTAGGGGGGCAGACGCGCGCCGGACAACAGCAGGGCGTGGTTGACCACCACGATGGACGCCTTTTCCGCGCGCTCGCGGTCGCGCCGCCACAGACAGCGCTCCCAGTACGGCCCGGCCGCGCCCAGGCAGACGTCGGTGTCCTTGGCCAACCGGTCCCACAAGTTCTGCGGCACGGTCATGGGCAGCGCGGAGCGGTGGCCGGTTTTCGCGTCGCGCGCCCATTCCTCCAGACGCTCCAAAGTCCGCGCGCCTTCGTTCGACACGTTCGCGGGGTGGGCGCGCAGGCGCGACAGGCGCTGGACGCAGAGGTAATTGTCCGAACCCATCAGCATGGCGTACTTGAGCGGCAGTCCCAGTTCCTCCAGGACGCGCGCGACGATCGGCAGGTCGCCGTTCATCAATTGCGCCTGGAGCGCGCGCGTGTGCGTGGAAACCACCACGCGCCGCGCGTGGCGCACCGCCCAGAGGGCCGCGGGAAGGAGGTACGCCAGCGATTTGCCGACCCCGGTGCCCGCCTCGACGACCAAGGTCGCCTCTTCATCGAGGGCCCGGGCCACGGCGTCCGCCATGGCTTCCTGCTGGGCGCGCGGTTCCCAGCCCGGCAGGACGCGCGCCAGCGCGCCCTCGGGACCGAACACTTGTTCCGTCTTCACGGCGGGGATGATATCAATTCGGCGCCTTGACGCCCGCCGATTCGACTGCTACACTGCCCCCCGATGACCGCGCCCCTCGAACCCGTCGATCGTCTCTGGAAATCCGCCCAGTTCCTGCCCCAGACGGTCCGCCTCCTCGGCACCCGGTACCGCGCCCTGTTTTTGGCCCACGCGCGGTTGTGCCGCCCGGAAGGCGACGCCGCGGCGGTCGCCGACGCCTTGGTCTTCGCCGATTGGATGTTCCGCCAGGAGCGCGTCGGCCTGCTCGACAACGAGCGCGACGCGCTGAAGCGCGACGCCCGCGCGCTGCGACGGCGCTTCCGCCTGCACCGCCGCGGCGAGGCCGCCGAGGCGGTCGAAAAATGGAAACTGACCCAGTGGATCGGCCTGTAACCGCCGTCGGCCGCGGGGAGAAGGTCGAGACCGATTCGGGCGCGGGCGGCCGCGACCCTTGGAAAACCGTCCTCTATAACTGCGGCTGTCACACCTTTGACGCGGTCGAGAAGATCGTCATCAAGGCGACGCGCTGCTCCCTGTCCCAAGCCCGGTCGATCTCGAACGAGGTCCATACCCGCGGCTCCGCGGCGATCTACGAAGGGCACCGCGAGCGCTGCGAGGCGGTCGCCGAAGTCGTGGCGTCCATCGGCCTGCGCGTCGAAGTCGTGCGGTGACGCCCGGTTTTTCTATGATAGCCTCATGAACGCCGACACCGCGGCCCTGAAGCTCCCGCATCGGCCTTTCGGCCGCACCGGTCTTTCCATATCGGAGATCGGCTTCGGCGGCTGGGGCATCGGCAAATCGATGTGGGGCCCGACCGACGACCACGAGTCGATGAAAGCCCTGCGCGCCGCGCTGGACGCCGGGGTCGACTATTTCGACACCGCCTACGCGTACGGCCACGGGCACTCCGAGCGGCTGATCGCCCGCCTGTTCAAGGAAACCGGCCGCCGCGCGACCGTGTCCACGAAAGTCCCTCCGAAAAACATGGCGTGGCCCGGCCACCGCCGCGCGCGGCTGGCCCACGTCTTCGCGCCCGATTGGCTGAGGCTGTGCGTGGAACGTTCCCTGCGCAACCTGGGAGGCGATTCGCTCCAACTGGTCCAGCTCCACGTCTGGCACGACGATTGGCTCAAGGATCCGCTCTGGCCCGAGGTCGCGGAAGCGATGGCCGCGCTCAAGAAAGAGGGGAAAGTCGCGCATTGGGGCGCCTCGCTCAACAACGACGACCCGGAGTCCGGAATGGGCCTGGTCGAAAGCGGCGTCGTCGAGGTGGTCCAGGTCCTGTTCAACATGTTCGATCAGCGCGCCGCGGACCGCCTGCTGCCCTTGTGCCGGGAGCGGGGCGTCGGCGTCGTCGCGCGCTGCCCGTTCGACGAAGGCGGCCTCACGGGCACGCTCACGCGCGAAACCCGCTTCCAGCCCGAGGACTTCCGCTCCCACTACTTCGGCGGCGAGCGGCTGGTGGAGACCTGCGCGCGCGCCGAGGCGCTGACCCGCGCGGTCGTCGGCGCCAAGGCGGAGACGCTGGCCGCCGCCGCGCTCAAGTACTGCCTGAGCTTCGACGCGGTTTCGGCGGTCATTCCCGGAATGCGCCGCGTCCAGCACGTGACCTTCAACGTGCGCGCCGCCGACGGCGCCTATTTCGACGCGCGCGAGCTCTCCGAGATCGCGAAGCACCGCTGGGTCCGGGACTTCTATCTTTGACCCCGGAGCGCCCGCCGCGGCGGCCGCCCTGTCTTGATTTCGTAACACCGGAAGAGCACACTCCTGGGACCGATGACGCTTAGAGCCTTCCTTGTTCTTGCGACCGCGCTGTCGCTGTGCGCTTCGACCGCCGCCGCCGGCGACAAAGCCGCGGCGCGCCGCCTCTACGAGCAGGCGCACGAGCATTATCTCGCCGGCCGCTTTCGCGAGTCCCTGCGCGCGGCCAACGACGCCGTCGGCAACGACTCCAGGCTGGGCGTCGCGTTCGCCTTGCGCGCGCGGGTCTGGAGCGTGTTCGGCGATCCGGCGCACGCGCGAGAGGACGCGACGCGGGCGCTCGACCTGATCGGCTCGGGCCGCCTCGACCCGGAGGCGCTGCAGGCTCAAAGCGCCGCCTATCTCGCTCTCGGACGCGCCGACAAGGCCTTGGAAAGCGCCGACGCCGCGGTCGCGTCCTCCCACCAGGCGCCGCAGGCGCTCGCCGCGCGGGCGCGCGTCTTCGTCGCGATGGAGGACGCCAAGAAGGCCCTCGCCGATTACGACGCCGCGCTCAAGCCGGGCCCCGTGCCGCTGTGGCTGTACGCCCGCGCCCGGCTTTACTACGAGCTCGACGAGGACAAGAAAGCCGTCGCCGACCTGACCGCCGCCCTCCGCCAGAACAAGGGCATGGCGATCGCCTACGGGCTCATCGGCGCGGCGCTCGCCAGACAAGGCGACCTGCCCCGCGCGATGAAGGCCTACGTCCGCGCCAACGAACTGGACGGGGAGTACGTCTTCGCCTACCTGGGCCGGGCCGCGATCCGCCTCCACAACAACGAGGAAGCCGCCGCGCTCAAGGAGTTCGAGAACGCCGTCCACGCGGACGCCCAGGATTACGCTCCCTACTTCAACCGCGGAGAGGCCCACTGGCGCGCCGGACGCCGCGATCAGGCGCTTGCCGATTACCGCAACGCCATGGCGGCCCCGAAGCTGGCCCCGGAGGCGGCCGTCGCCGTCGGCGACCGCTACATGTCGCTCCTGCTCTGGCGCGACGCCGCCGACGCGTACACGCGCGCCTATCAACTCGACCGCGCCGGCGAATCAACGCAACGCGCGAAACCGGCCGCCCCGCCGGCGGATTCCGCCGGCGGGGCATTCGGCTCCGCTGCAAAACCGGCCGTCCCTCAAGACGAGGCGGCGCGGCGCATCCTCGGCAGGGGACGTCCGTCCGTCGCGTTGTTGCGCCGGGCGAAGGCGTGGGAAGCCCTGAAGGAGACCAAAAACGCGCTCGCCGACTTCGACGAAGCCATGAAGCTTCAGCCGAACTCCGCTAGGATCGCGGCGGGACGAGGGAGCCTGGAGATGCGCATGGGGCTGGACAAGGAGGCGCTGGCCGACCTCACGCGCGCCGTGCGCATGGACCCGCGCGACGCGGAGGTCCTCGTGGCGCGCGCCAGCTTCTACGCGCGCGCGGAGAAGGCCCAACTCGCCCTGCAGGACTACGACGCCGCCATCGAAGCCGACCCGACGTCGGCGGAGGCGTACAACGGCCGCGGCGCCCTGCGCGCGAACGCGTTCGCCGACCTGGAGAAAGCCCTTCTCGACGTGCTCAAGGCCGTCGACCTGTCCCCGCGCGACCCGGGATTCCGCTTCAACCTGGGCATGCTCCGCCTGAAAAATCGGATGTACCTGAAAGCCATCGAGGCCTTCGACTCCTCGTTGGAGCTGAAGGGCCCCGCCGCGCGCATTTTGGAACGGCGCGCGGAAGCGAAGTTCCAGCTCGGCGACCACGTCGGCTCCAAACTCGACATCGCGTCCGCGCTGGAAAAAGACCCGAGGAACCCCTCGCTGTACGACACGCTGGGCTATATCCGCCTGCGCGCGCGCGAGTACGAACAGGCCGTCCGCGACCTGAGCCAGGCGCTGCGGCTCGATGACGGCCTGGCGTCGGCCTACCTCCACCGCGGGCGCGCGTACGGCGCCCTCGGCCAGACGCGCGGCGCGCTGGCCGACCTGCGCCGCGCGTCCGAGCTGGACCGGCGATCTAAGGAGACGTGGACGGACCTCTGCCAGCTCCGCCGGCTGATGAAGCAGCCGAGGGACGCGGCGGAAGATTGCGACCGCGCGCTCTCCTTGGATTCCCAATACGGCCCGGCCTATTTCCAGCGCGCGCTCGCGATGCTGGCGATGAGGGACTACGCGCGCGCCGTGGAGGACGTGGACACCGCGTGGCAGCTGGGAGTCCGGCGCGCCGAAGGACAGATCGCCAAGGCCGTCGCCCACGCCGCCTCGCGCCAGTACAAGGAAGCCCACCGGTCGTTTCTCAAGGCCGTCGGGCTGGACCCGTACGCGCGCAGTTCCTACGTCGGCTTCGCCCCCGGCCACCCGGACGGCGACGACTTCCTCTCCTCGATCGTCGACCTCGAATCCCGGTTCCAAGCGGACATGAAGGACCCGTACGTCTTTGTCCTGCGCGCGGACTCGCTGTACAGCGCGGAGCATTTCGACAAGGCGGTGCTGGAGTACACGAAGGCGATGGAGCTCGACGGCACGCTCGCGGACGCCTACGTGGGCCGCGGCACCGCGCTGACCGCCCAGGACGCGCTCGAGGCGTCCCAGCAGGACCTGATCCGCGCCATCGAATTGGCGCCCGACGACGCGGACGCCCGCGTGCGCCTGGCGGTGACGCTGACCATGCGGCGCAACTACTCCGCGGCCATCGTCGAGCTGGGCAAGGCCCTCCAGTTGGACCCGAAAAACTCCGAAGCCTTGCTGCGCGCCGGCAACGTCCACTACTTCAAGAAGGACTACGCCAAGGCCCGCGACTCCTACGTGTCGGCGGTGAAGGCGGACCCGCTGGACCCGAACGCGGTCAACGGGCTGGGCCTCGGGGACTTCGCGCTCAGGCGCTACGACGACTCGCTGGAGGACTTCAGCCGCGCGATCTCCCTCAATCCGCTCTCCGATCGGTTCTACCGCAACCGCGCCGCGGTCTGGACCGCGCGCCAAAAATACGGCAACGCGGCGGGGGACTTCCACACCGCCGGCATGGTGAACACGGATCCGTCCCTCATCGAGGAGTACCGCCGCCTCGTCGAAGAGGCTCAGGCGCGGGCCGCGACGAAGTCCTCCTGAACGCGCGCGCGCTCCGGGCGGGGTCCGGCCGCCCGCGCGTTTGCTAGGATATTATCCGCGTGATCGACATCCCCGAACTGCTCTCCTCGGCCGAACGGCCCGTGTTCTCGTTCGAGTTCTTCCTGCCCAAGGCCTCGTCCGACATGGACGCCTTCGTGGCCTGCGTCCGCGATCTGAAATCGCTGGGACCCGACTTCATCACGCTGACCTACGGGGCGGGGGGCACCGACCGGGAGCGCACCGTCGAGGCCGCGGGCCGTCTCCAGCGCGACACCGGCCTGGCCACGGCCTGCCATTTGACCGGCATCGCGCACACGCGCGCCGAGATCGCCGCCATCCTCGCCCGCTTGGAGGGCTTCGGCGTGCGCCATGTCGTCGCCTTGCGCGGAGACCCCCCGAAGGACGGCTCCGCGCGCCCCGCCGAGGAGCGCGATTTCGCGCACGCCTGCGACCTCGTGCGCTTCATCCGCGCGCGCGGCGGCATGCGCATGGCGGTGGCGGCCTATCCCGAGAAGCACCCCGAGGCCGCCTCCGCGCAAGCCGATTTCGATCATTTTCTGCGCAAGGCGGAGGCCGGCGCCGATTGGGCCATCACCCAGCTCTTCTTCGACGCGCGCGACTATTTCACGTTCGTGCGCCGCGCGCGCGCCGCCGGCTGCAAACTGCCCATCGTCCCGGGCATCATGCCCGTGACCGGGTACGCCCAGTTGAAGCGCTTCACCGGCCTCTGCGGCGCGACGATCCCGCCCGAACTGGACGAACGGCTCGCCGCGGTCCAGCACGACGCCGGCGCCGTCGCGAGCGTGGGCGTCGAATGGGCGACGCGCCAATGCCGGCTGTTGCTGGAGGGCGGCGCGCCCGGAATCCACTTCTACACCCTCAACCGCTCGCGCTCCACGACCGAGATCCTCTCCCGCCTGCGCGCCGGATGAACGCCGCGGCGCTGATCGCGCTGGCCCTGGCGGGCCCCGCGCGGGCCGCGCCCCCGGCCGTCTCGACGGGCCCCGTCGTCTCCTCCATTCGAGTCGAGAGGATCAACGTCTTCGATCCCTCGGTTCCCGGCGAGAATTGGTGGCCGTTCCGAATAGCCGACAAGATCCATGTCGTCACCCGGGAGCGCGTCGTGCGCGACGAACTCCTGTTCGCTCCGGGCGACCGGCTCTCCCCGCTCAAGGCTCTGGAGTCGGAGCGCAACCTGCGCGCGAACTACCCGTTCCGGCGCGCGGAGATCGCGCAGATTCCCAAAGCCGACGGGACCGTCGAGGCGCTCGTGCGCACGCAGGACAGCTGGTCGCTGAACCCGACGATCGGGATCGGGACCTCGGGAGGAAAGCATACGGCCTCCTACGGCCTGGAGGAGAACAACCTCCTCGGCTACGGCAAGTCGCTCTCCTATAGGCATTCCCAGGGGAACTCGACGAGCGGCAACCAGCGCTCCGATTCGCTCGCCCTCGGCGACCCTAGATTCCTGGGCACGCGCCTGAACCTGGGCGGCAACTACGCCCGCACCCAGGATGGGAACTCCTACGGCGTGAACCTCGCGCGGCCGTTCTACTCGCTCGACACTCCGGCGGCGGTCTCCGCCTCGTGGACCCTGGAAAACTCGGTCGGCACGCAGGTTCGCGACGCGTCGGAATACTCGAAGTTTTTCGAGCGCCGGCGGGTCGTCGACGCCGCGTACGGCGTACGACTCAACGAGGACCGCTGGTTCGTCCAGCGCCTGGAGGCCGGCTGGTACGAAGACAAGGCCGACTTCGCGACGACGACCGTCTCGCCGGGGACCGCGCCCGGCGCCCTTCCCGCCGACCGGCATCTTTCCGGCCCCACGATCGGCTACTCCTGGACGCAGCCGGACTATCACAAGGAGACGTATATCGACCGCATGGAACGAGTCGAAGACTTCAACCTGGGCAACGAACTGCGCGTGCGCACCGGCTACATGGCGCGGGGGACCGGCTCCGACCAGGACCGCTGGATCTTCAACGCCTCCGACAGTCAAGGCCTTCGCCTGGGCGGTCAGAGCTTCGCGCTCGCCTCCGTCGGCGTGAGCGGCCGCCTCTTCAACAACCGCTGGGAAAACGGGCTCGCCGCGGCCAGCGTGAACTTCTATTGGAAGAACTACTTCTGGGGCCGCGGCCGAACCCTCGTCTTCCACGCGGAGGCCGTGCAGGGACGCCGCCTCGATCTGGAGAACCAGATCATCCTCGGCGGCAGCACGGGCCTGCGCGGCTACAAGAACGACAGCTTCACCGGCGGGCGCGCCGTCGTGGCCAACGTCGAGGACCGCTTCTTTTTCGCGCGCGAATGGTTCCACCTGGTGCGCTTCGGCGGCGCCGTCTTTCTCGAGTCGGGCTCGGTGGTTCCCGAGGGCAGCGGCTTTTCCGTGCCGCGCTTCCACAGCGACCTGGGCGCGGGGCTGCGGGCCGCCTCCACCCGCTCGACCTCGGGAGGAGTCGTCCGCTTCGACGTGGCCTACGCGCTCAACGGCGGGCCGGGCCGGGGTTCGCGCTTCGTGGTCTCGCTGCGCGGAGGGCAGGCGTTCGAGTTCGGGGCGGGCACGGCGCGCGTCACGACGAGCCCGCCCTCTCGCCTATGAGGCCGCCGGGCTTTTTGATAGAATCCGCCTCAAGTCACATGAGGAACAGATTCTTCATACTCGCGCTCATCGCGGCATCGCTGTCGGCCTGCGCCTCGACCTTGGACCGGGTCGCCCTGCGCTCCACGGCCGACCTCCTCGCGCGCGGACGCGCGGCCTCCTTGGACGAGCCCGACTATCAGCTCGCCAAGGACGCCATGCCCGCTCAGTTGAAGCTGGTGGAGACCTTGATCGCCGCCGACCCCGCCGACCGAAGCCTGCGCCGCCTGGCCGCGGAAGCCGCCGACGGAGGGGCGTTCCTGTTCCTGGAGGACTCCGAACCCGCGCGCGCGAAGGCCTTATATCTGCGCGGCCGCGACCACGCCCTCGCCGGGCTGGCGCTCAAGCCCGCGTTCGCGGCCTTGGCCTCCAAGCCGTTCGACGACTTCTCCGCCGCCCTCAAGGCCGCGACCGGCGACGACGTCCCGGACCTGTTCTGGGCGGGCTTCGGTTGGGCCGGCTTCGTGAACCTTTCGAAGGACGACGCGTCCGCGCTCACCGATCTGCCGAAGGTCGTCGCCCTGATGACGCGCGTTCAGGAGCTGGACCCGGACTTTCACTTCGCGGGGGCCGACCTGTTCTTCGGCGTCTACTACGCGTCCCGCCCGGTCCTGCTCGGCGGCGATCCGAAGAGGGCGAAGAACGCGTTTGAACGCGCGCACAAGTCCACGCGCGGCGACTTCCTGATGGCTCACGTGCTCAACGCCCGCTGGTACGCGGTCGCGGTGCAGGACAAGGAGCTGTTCACGCTGCTGCTCAGGAAAGTCCTGGAGTCTCCGTCCGGACGTTTGCCCCAGGCGCGGCTCTCGGACGAAGCCGCCAAACGCAGGGCCGCCGCCCTTTTGGAGAAAATCGATGATTATTTTTAGGCTCGCCTTCGGCGCCGCGCTCGCCCTGGCCCCGGCCCCCGCGCGAGCGCAGGAAGCCAAAGCCATCAAGTTCGCCACGCTCGCGCCCGACGGCTCGACCTGGATGAAGGTCATGAACGACCTCTCGAAGGAGCTCGAGATCCGGACCGGCGGCAAGCTCAAGTTTAAGTTTTACCCGGGCGGCGTCTCCGGCGACGAGAAGGACGTGATCAAGAAGATCCGCATCGGCCAGCTCCAGGCGGGCGGCTTCACCGGCGTCGGACTGGGCGAGGTGGCGCCGGACGCGCGCCTGCTCGATTCGCCATGGCTGTTCCGCTCCCGCGCGGAACTGGAGCACGTGCGCTCGAAGTTCTCCAAGGACTTCGAATCCGCGGTCGAAAAGGGCGGCTTCGTGCTCCTGGGCTGGACGGACCTCGGCTCGGTCTACATCTTCAGCAAGAATCCGATCGCCAATATCGAGGACATGAGGCGAAGCCGCATGTGGGTGTGGGAAGGCGACCCCATCCCGCAGGCCGCCTACAAGGCGCTCGGCGTCAACCCGATCCCGCTCTCCGTCGTCGACGTGATGCAGTCCCTGCAGACGGGCATGATCGACGCCGTGTACGGCCCGCCGCTGGGCGTGATCGCCCTGCAGTGGTTCCAGCGCGCCAAGAACATCTACCCGGTGCCCATGGCCGAATCCACCGGCGCGATGCTGATCTCCAAGACATTCTTCGACGCCCTGCCCGCCGAACAGCGCGACGCGCTCGTCGAGATATCCGCCAAGCACCTCAAGCGCCTCAACCGGCTGTCCTCCGCCGAAAACGAAAAGGCGCTGGAGTCGCTGAAAACTCAAGGCCTGACGCTGTCCGCGAAGCCCGGCGCCGACGTCCTGAAGCGCTACGAGGACCTGGGGCATGCCGCCGGCAAGGATCTATCGAAGCGCGTGTACAACTCCGCGCTGTTGGACTCCGTCGAAAAGGAGCTGGCCGCCTTCCGTGCGCGCAAGACTGCGAAGAGCTGAGAATCTGCTCGCCGCGGCCGAGGGCGCCGCGCTGACGGCCCTGCTCGGCGTGATGGTGACCTTGGCCTTCGCCCAGGTCGTGCTTCGTCATTTCGGAGTCGGACTCCTGTGGGGGGAAACGCTCCTCAAGCAGTCGGTGATGTGGACGGGATTCCTGGGCGCCGCGCTGGCCGCGCACTCGGAAAAGCACTTCGCCTGGGAGGCCGCGCACCTGGGCGCCCCGCAGGCGTGGAAGGCGCCCCTGCGCCTGATCGCGTCCCTGGCGGGCGCGGCGGCCTGCGCGCTGCTTCTGCAGGCCGCCTGGAGCTACGCGGCCGCGGCCAAGGTCTCGGGCGAGACGCTGATGAGCGTCGGCCCGGTCGCCGTGCCCGAGTGGGTCGCGGCCGCGGGCATTCCGGGCGGCTTCGCTTTGGTCGGACTCCATATGCTCTTCAAGGCGGCGGACGCCGCGCTTGAGGCGGCGCAGTGACCGCGCTCCTCCTGCTCGGCTTCGCGGCGCTGGCCGCCGCCGGCACTCCGGTATTCGCCCTGATGGGCGCGCTCGCGCTATGGCTGTTCCACGGAGCGGGCATCAGGTCCGCCGCCGTCATCATCGAACTGGCGCGCCTGGCCAGCATGCCCTCGCTCATCGCCATCCCGCTGTTCACCTTCGCCGGCTACGTTCTGGCCGCCAGCGGCGCGCCTAAGCGCCTCGTCGACCTCGCGGAGTCCCTGTTCGGCTGGCTGCCGGGGGGCGTGGCCGTCGCCGGCCTGGGCGCGTGCGCCATGTTCACCGCGTTCACCGGAGCCTCGGGCGTCACCATCATCGCGCTGGGCGGACTGATCTTTCCGCTGCTGCGCCGGCAGGGCTACTCGGAGCCGTTCACGCTCGGTCTCATTTCGACGACCGGAAGCCTGGGCCTCATGTTCCCGCCCAGCCTCCCCATCATCCTCTACGCGCTGGTCGGCAAGATTTCCATCGACAAGCTGTTCGCCGCGGCGGCGTTGCCCGGCACGCTCCTGCTCGTCGCCCTCTCCGGCTACGCGGTGCTGGTCGCCGCGCGGCAAAAGGTGCGGCCGACCCCGTTCTCATGGAACGCCGCGCGCGCCGCGGCGCGCGCGGCGGCGTGGGAACTCCCGCTTCCGTTCATCGTGGTGGGCGGCATCTACGGCGGGCTCTTCACCGCCTCGGAAGCCGCGGCGGTCATGGCCTTCTACGTCCTGGGCGTCGAGATGTTCGTCTACCGCGACGTGACGGCCTCGCAGTTGCCCGAGGTCGCCCGCCAGAGCATGATCCTGGTCGGATCCATCATGATCGTGCTGGGCTGCGCGCTGGGCCTGACGAACTATCTCATCGACGCAGAGATCCCGGCCCGCATCTTCCAATTCCTGCACGCGCGCGTGCAAAGCCCTTGGGGCTTCCTGGCCCTGCTCAACGTCTTCCTTCTCGTCGTCAACATGGTCGAGATATTCTCGGCCATCGTCATCGTCGTGCCGATCATCGCTCCCGTCGCCTCGCAGTACGGCATCGACCCCGTTCACCTGGGGGCGCTGTTCCTGCTCAACCTGGAGATCGGCTACATGACGCCGCCGCTGGGACTCAACTTGTTCCTGGCGTCCCGGCGTTTCGACAAGCCGCTGCCCGCGCTGTACCGCGCCGTCCTGCCGTTCTGGGCGCTCCTGCTCGCCGCGCTGATGCTCGTCACCTACGTCCCCGCGCTGAGCCTGTGGCTGCCCAAGCTCTTGAAAATTCCCTGAGGAAACCATGAACCCCCGAACCACGAAGGAGATCCTGCCCGAACAAAAGGAAGCGCTGATCCAGAAGATACGCGCCTCCCGCGCCTACCTGAAGGCCTACGAGGACTTCGAGTTCCTGGGCCGCAAGGACCTGCGCGCCGTGCGCCTCCAGCTGGAGTTGCTCAAGACCGAGACGGTCCTGCGCGAGAACAAGATCCGCTCGACCATCGTGGTCTTCGGGTCGGCGCGCGTGCTTTCCCCGGAAGAGGCGCGCCGCCGCCTTCAGTCCGCCCAGGAGGCGTTGAGCGAGGCGCCGCGCGACGTGGAGTTCAAGCGCCGCGTGGTCGAGGCCGAGAAGAAGGTGGAGCTCTCGCGGTGGTACGACGAGGCGCGCCGCTTCGCGTCCATCCTGTCGAAAGCCCAGCAGTCCGGGCAGGACCTCGAGTACGTGATCGTCACCGGCGGCGGCCCCGGCATCATGGAAGCCGCCAACCGCGGCGCGTGGGAATGCGGCGCCAAGAGCATCGGCCTCAACATCACCCTCCCGCACGAGCAGGATCCCAACCCCTACATCACGCCGGAGCTGTGCTTCCAGTTCCACTACTTCTCCCTGCGCAAGATGCACTTCCTGATGCGCGCCAAGGCCCTCGTCGCCTGCCCCGGCGGCTACGGCACGCTCGACGAGCTGTTCGAGACGCTGACCTTGGTCCAAACCGGGAAGAAGAGGCCTCTGCCCATCGTCCTGTTCGGCAAGGAATTCTGGAAGCGGACCATCGATTTCAACTATCTGGCCGAGCAAGGCATGATCCATCATGAGGACGTCAAGCTGGTCAAGATGGTCGAGACCGCCGAAGAGGGCTGGGACCACATCCGCAAGTTCTGGAAGACGCACCGGGGAGGCGTCCCGGCCGAATGAGCCCGGCGCTCGCGCTGGCTTTTCTGCTTCCCGCGGCGGCATCGGCCTCGGAATTTCTCGAGAACCTGCGCCGCGCGGCCGCGCGCGACCCCGGGGACCCCGAGCGCCTTGAGTTCGCCACGCGCGCCCTGCGCGCGTGGGCCCCCAGCGACGGCGCGGGCCTGCTCGCGCAGGCGCATCTGAGCCGAGCCGAGGGGGAGATCGCCGCCTACGACGACTCCGCGGCGGAGGAGGACCTGACGAAGGCCCTCGAATCCGATCCGCGCAACGACCGGCTGCTTCTCCTGCGCGGACGCGCCCGCCTGCGCGGGGGCAAGGCCGAGGGCGCGCAGCGGGACTTCGCGCAATACTGCGCAAGCCGCCCCGACGACGGGGAGGGCTGGCTGGGGCTGGCCGAGGCGCGCATCGCCCGCGGCCTGCCGCGAGCCGACAAGCCGGCCCTGGACGCCGCCGCGAAGGCGGCGCGCCTTCTGGGCGACGGCGATTCGCGCCCGCGGCTGGCCGAGGGGCGCTCGCATTTGGCCGCGGGCCGCGCGCTCAAGGCGCTGGCCGCC
>CAIQSZ010000283.1 GCA_903874575.1 uncultured Elusimicrobia bacterium | reverse complement strand
GCTCCCGCCGCTTTGGACCAGTTCGACGACGACGTTCTTACCGGCGACGGCTATCGGTGGGAAGTGGACGACGCCGTAGACTTCTTTTCCCGTCGGGCAGGAGTATGGCCCCGCCGTTTCTGAGTGGATCGGTTTCCCGTGGGCTGAGACGTTTATGACCGACAGGAAGAAGGCGTCGGGGTCCTCGTTGGCGATCGCGTAACGGATCACGTAGCGGTCATCGACACGGCCGACGTGGGTCAGCCGGAAGGTGACGCCGCCCTTCTTTACTCTGACGTTTATCGTCTGGACGGTCGAACTGGCGCGCAGGGCGTCGTCTATTTCGACGAACGTGGGCGGGAATGTCGGTTTGGGCGGGGCGGGAGCCGTGGCCGCAGAAGAAATTACGACGGGAGCCTCCGCAGGCGTTGGCGACGGCGCGGCAGTGGCCGCGATAACAGGACCAATTCTTGCCGATGACTTTGCTTTCTTCTTGGTAGAGAGCGTCGCTGCCGCTGCGGCGGCGGTCGCCTTGGAGGCCTCGCCGGTGAGGCTTGTGGCCTCACGGAAACGGCGAGCAAGGGTCAAAGTGTAGGTTGACTCCTCTATACCGACAAAGCGGACGATGAGCGCCGACGCTGGCGGCAGGATCGCACGCGCCGCTGGATCAAGCCCGATATCGAGTTTGGGCATCGAGGCCGCGGCTTCGCGGGCCGCTTGGGTATCGGCTTCAATGGAATAGAGGACTCCTGATAGATGCTCAGGGGCCGTGACTTGGCGTTTGGGCACCGACATCGAAGCCGCGGCGATGACAACGACGACGGCCGCAGCGGTGACGAGCGGGTTGTTGTCGGCGATCACGGTTCTTGTTCCTCGGTGAGGCAGCCCTCGTTTCTCATCCTGTCGATAAGGGCATTCCCGTCTTCATGCGCCGCGTTTGAGTGGATCAGGACGGCAAGGTTCTCGGCGGACGACACATAGTTTCCGAGAACGTAGTCGGAGGCGGCGCTGTAGTAGAGCTGGCGTAGGTAGTGCGTGTCGTAGAACGACGAACCGATCTTCCGGGAGAGCTTCCGGACCATCCGCGTGAGCGATGCGAGGTCCTTGAACTTGGGATCAACCCGGCGAATGCGGCGTACCGCGCGCGCCAGCGCGACCGCATCGCGGGCCGCCAAGGCGATACCGGCCTGGGCGACGTATTCCGCGCGCCAGGAGGCCGACGCTCCCGCGAGCTTTTCGTCCAGAAACTGCCAGGCTGCGTCATTGTCCGGGTCCATCGCCTTGACTCGCGCCGCCGCTAGGCGCATTCCGTAGACGTTTCGTGCGGCTGCGGCAGCGTCAAAATCGCGGGTAAGGGAATCGACCATGTCCGAGCGTGCCTTATCGAACGGCGCCGGGGAGCCCGACGCGATCAGTTGGTTTCTCAACTGCACGCAATAGTCCGCGGCTTCTCGGTTGTCGGGATCGAAGACGGTAGCCCGTAGGACAGCTTTTGAGGCCAGCTCGTCGTTCTTGACGCCGTGCTCGCGCCGTGCGCTGTCCAAGAGTTCCTTCACTCCTGCGAGGCGGCTGCCTTCCTGGGCGGATTGTACGAGTCCGCTCACGGTCGCGTCGTGCGTGTCCAAAGTCTGCGCCTTCAAAAAGTCGGCCAGGGCCGTGTCGTAATGGCCCTCGGCAGCTGCGGTGTTGCCTTCGCGGATAAAGCGGTCGCGCAACCTCTGTTGATCCAGGACCGCGCGGCGGTATGCGGACAAGTGAACATCGCCTTCGATGGAGATTGAAGGCGACGTGAAAAGCCAAGAAACCGCAAAGCGATGCTGTGGTGCAAGAGGCGCCAGGATCGCGGCGTAGTCGAGACGGAACATCGACTCAGGACCGCCGGCTCCGACGCCGATCGTTACGTTCCCGTCGGAGTTATAGCCTCCACGCAGCGCGTAGTAGTTCTGATAGGCGTACTCAAGGCCGCCGGCCAGGGAGAAACCGGAGTCCCGGTTCCCGAGGGTTGCGTCCGTCGTCATGGTGAAGCGGTCATGCGAGACGAGATCGGTTGCCGCATCGTAATGCTCTCGCATGAAAGAAGTAATTGCGACGCCGATCGCGGTCGCGCGTTCGAGCGCGGTAGGATCTTCGTAGAGGGTGAGCGTCGGCGCGAGGACGTTGCGGACCGCCGCGCCCGCGGTGACGGCCGTTTCTCGTCCGAGGAAGGTATCGTCACGGAACAGGGACATTTTAACGCCGACATCGGCGCCGAATCCCGCCGCTCCGTAGCCCGCGAGCGAGTAGGTCACGGCTTTGCCGGTAGCGCCGAACGCCGAATTGCCGTACTTGAAGGCGTAAGGGACGAAGTAGGCCGTTTGCGTGGCGCTGAGGGTCCTCGCGACATCGGAGAGATTCGTCCGGCCCTCGATGCCGTCGATCGCGAATTGGTAATAGCCGAATCCGAATGAGCCGATGCGGCTTGGGTAGGTGAGGCCCAGAAAATCGAGACGGCCATCGTTGAAGGCGAGGCCGGTGCCTGACTCGTTGATGGGGACGTGTTCGAGCATCAAGGCTCCCCGTTGTTCTGCCAGGCCCGCGGGGTTGTAGAACGTCGCGGAGGCATCGTCGGCAAGGCCCGTGAACGCGCCGCCCATGGCGGCTGGGCGGGCTCCCGGCCCCGTGGATAGGAAGCCGGAGGCCGAGGCCTGCGCGGCCAACGCGATGGCGAGGCTAGCGAACACTGACGATCTTAAAGCGTTCGACGGCATTGCCGTTGGCTCCATTTTTCGTCAAGCGGACGGAGAATACGCCGTTTCCAAGAAGGCGTCCGCCGTTATCGTGCCCGTCGTAGTCGTAGGTGTTCACTCCGTCCTGTAGGCCGTTGATCTGCCGTTGAAGAATGCGTCGACCATCCGGTAGTGAGAAGATTTCCAGAAGAGCTGTCCCCGCCCCGTTCATGGAAAACATGAACGTCGTATCGCCGCGCCCTGGATGAAACGGGTTTGGAGCGGCGATAAGGTGAGTCATGACGGGCGCGATCGAGAACGAGGAGACGGCGCTCGGGGATGTCCGGCCGAATTGGTCGGCCACGATCACCTGCCAGGAGTATGGGACGGCGTAGGTGAGATTTGTGAGGAGCTGAGACGTTCCGGAGAGTCCCGCCGAGAAGACGGACAGTGCGTAGGGATTCGTTCCGGTGTAGACGGTGTACGTGACCGGCAGAGGATTAAGGCTTGAGGTCCACTCAAGCGTCATTGTGGCGTTCGCGCTTGGGACGAGACGCTGGACCGAGAGCGTTCCGGGTAGCGCGGTGACGCCAAGCGGAGCGTCCGTGGAAAGAAAACAGGAATAGCCGCCGAGCGACGTGTTCTGAAGCCCGACGCCGAGGACGGTCGCCGTGGAAGTCGATTGACCGGCCGCGGGCTGGCCGATGCTAATTCTCGCAATGTAGCTGGCACTGGCGACGATTGATCCTGCCGAGACGTTCGCCTTAGGAAGCGCGCAGAAATCTGCCGTGCTGGCTACAGCCTGCAAAAGCGCTATTGCGCTGACAAGAAGGGTGATTCGCATTAAAGCTTGAGTTAGGAACTCGGCGGGTCTTTATCTTCAACGAGAAATGACATTCCGCCCCAACCATATTGGATGAAGGGTAAGAATTCCCAACGCGGATTCCTGGTTTGGAACTCACGCAGAGCCTTCCGTTCCCCGGATACCTGTGTCGATGACCAACAGAAATAATCGTCGAAGGCGACGATCATTCCATGTTTCATGCGCGTGGAAAGAAAATCTAGAACGGCTTTCGTGCTTGAGTAGAGATCGCAATCGATATAGGCCAGTGCGATATTGCTCGGCGCTACGGGAAGCGCTGGGTGGCTTAAAGATTCGTTGTAGTAACCCGGCACGACTTTATAAGTCCCGGCTGCGATTCCCCGTTTTTTACAGAGCGCATGAAATTTATTCTGGGAAGTCAGCATTTCTCCTTCTTTCCATTCGGGATGTTCATCTGCTTGTCCATTTTTCGGGGGAAGACCGGAAAACGAATCGAAAGCCCAAAGCATCATCTTCAAGTCGTGTCGCGCGCGTTCTGAATTCGCCAACGCGAAAGTAATTGCTCCCGCAACGCCGAACTCAACGTAATCGCCTTCGATGCCGTTGAACTTGAGCGCGCGGAACGCGTTGTAGAAGAAGTGATGCCGATGATGGCGTTCAGCGGCACCGACGCTCAAGAAAAAACTGCCGATCATATTCGTCTTAAGCTGAGAGAGTCGGTAAATCGCTAGTCGAATTCTTGGAGGTATAGAAATCATGTCGTTACTGGACCCGGATGATATACATGACGGAACCGTTCAATGGGCGAGTCTCGTCGCCGCCCGTCGCGCTGGTCGGATTGGTCAAACTGCTCGTCAGGAGAAATGATCCGCAACTTGATTGTCCGGTACAGCCGTTAAAGGACCCGTAATTATGCGTGTGGCTCTTAAAAGAATCGGCTTGATAAGAACCGACGTTGTCGCCAGTCGTACCGCTTGTGTATTGATTGGTGCGAGCGGAAGCGTCTGGATCGCTATATGAGCCGGTCTTGCCGTGGTTCCACCCGCGAGGAAAAGTACCTCGGAAGTCTGGGATATTGAAAACCCCGGCACCGGATGATCCCCAAGCAGTGCCGATTGCGGCAAATATGGCGGACGTGTTAAAGTTTCCCCAACTGGCGCTATATGTTCCACTTTGCGAAAGCGAGCGTCCGTCGGTTTCAATCCAGCCGGGAGGTTCGGTCTCTCCTGCATATAGAACGATAGAGCCGATCGGCGGTGTGCCTGTTGCGCTTCCGGCGCTGCCGGTAATGCTGATGCCCCAAGTGCCGCTTGCGCCCGAGCCGGTCGTTGAGGGTACGCCGAGGTTCGTTTGCGCTTCTGCTGCGGTCGCTGCCCCTGTGCCGCCATTGGCGACCGCCACTGTGCCAGTTACGTTGGCCGCATTGCCCTTTATATTGCCGATTAGCATGCCGTTGAAATACGGTGCCGTCACGCCGCCGGCCACTACGATGATGCCTGACGCGGTGGCGAGACTGTATTGCGTCGGCCCGCTCGCCGTGAACGTGCCGGACGAAGCCTGAAGGTTGCTCGTCGTTATTAGGGGAAGAGTCGTCGGCTTGAGGCTTTCGGACGCGCCGGCTAGAGCGGCGTATGGCGTTCCGAGCATTTGAAGCCGGGGGAGGAGGACGACGGTTCCGGCGACTGATATTTCAAGATAGACGGCGGATGACGTGTCGAAAGTGGTCGTCGAGAGCCTGTTGGGGATCGGCCCGCCACCAACGATGAGAAACGGCACGGTGGGAGTCCCGCTGCCGAGCGGGTAGTTAAAGACGCCGCTGGCGGACGGCGTGATGGTCGCCGTCTCATCGTAATAGAGCGTCCCCGTTCCGGCCGTCGTGGCGTTGCCGCCTTGGTAGACGCGGAACTCCGTCGACTGCGCCGTGGTATACGGCGTGCCGGAGCTGTTCGTCAGAAAGCCTTGGATCATCACTAGCGTCTGGATGGCAAAAGCGGTGGACGCCGCCGCTGCGATCGTCGCCAACACGAGGAATGTTTTTCTGAGATAAGAGGTCATGAGAGGGACTCCTCCGGAATCAGGCTAAGGCGTTTCCTTGAAGATGCTTTCCTGCCAATCATCAACGAGCAACCCCCAAGGAGTTTTGAGACTCCGGTCTACTTTTCGTGCGACGAAGGTGTCCTCGAAGGTTATTTCTTTCTTGAAGTCCTTGTCGGTGTAGCTGGAATAGAACCGCGTTCCTCGGAGCTTAACGCGGACGATCTCGGGCGTGTCCTTCTCGACGTCGATCTCAGCGATTCGGATCGCCGTCCGGATCGAGCGTTCCTTGGTGAAGGAGTCGGCATTCATCGCGTTCAGCTTCTGGTACGTCTTCTGCGCGGCGTCCGGCGTCATCATCCGAAACGCCGTGTCGATGTCGCGGGTCTGTGTGTAGAGGTCCCAGGCGAGCAGGTAGCGGGTGAAATGTTCGGCGAAGTTGCGTACTTCTGGCCCGGTGACAGCGTTTTGGATCTTTACGTTTGTAAACGCCAGCGGATCGCCGATGTTGTCCACTCGGATGACTATCGGCGGTTTCCCGGCAAGTCTTACCACGACGATGCACAGGAGCATGCAGCTCCCGCCAAGGACGATGACAAGATTCCGAAGGAACAAGTTCTCGGTCAACGCGTCCCCGAAGACTTCAAAGAAATGCCGCCCCGTGAGGCCTTCCGGATTGGGCGGCGGCTTGGCGGCGAGGCTGACGGTGTCGGCCATAATCAGCGAGTGCGGTCTGAGTCGGAACCGGCGTTTTCAGGAGTGCTGGAGGGGGGCGCGTTTGGCTTGGCGGTGCCGCCGTAGCCTAAGGCCTCTTTCATCCCCTTTATTCCTGCGCCAAGATAGCGCGCGGCGGCCGGCATGGCGCCGCCTTTGCCGTTGGTCCCGCCAAGGGCATCTTGGGTGGCGCCTCTGACGTTGCT
Source organism: uncultured Elusimicrobia bacterium (assembly GCA_903874575.1). GTDB lineage: Bacteria > Elusimicrobiota > Elusimicrobia > UBA1565 > UBA9628 > GWA2-66-18. The sequence goes on along the minus strand of CAIQSZ010000283.1, from coordinate 770 downwards.
ATGCGCCGTGGCGTAATAGGCTACGGCCGCGCCGACGATGGCTCCGCTGACGGCGGAGATATGCTCATCGGAAAAGAGAGCCCCCGTGAGTTTCGGGATCATGGATATCATCATGATGATGACGATCGCGTAGACGAGCCCGGCTGCCGCCCCGGTGGCGGCGTCCGCGGCGGTCCCGGTGGTGCTGTTGCTGAGCGCGTAGAGCCCCAAGGGGACGACGGCCGCCTTGATGATGCCGAACACGACGATCCAGAAGCAGGCCTGCCAAGTGTTCTTGAACCAGCCCTTGATCGAGCGCACTCCGATCGATGAGGCGCCGAAGGCCCATACGATGGGGCCCGAGACGTAGAGGATCGCCAGGACGACGAACCGGAAGGCGAAAAAGAGATCCTGCACGACTTGGAGGAGGCTGATCGCGGCGGCCCCCATCAGCGTCGGTATGTTGGTGTTGAGAATATGGACGGACGTGTCGGCCGTCGTCAGTTGGCTCAGAAGGTTCAGCCAGTTCTGCTCGTTGTTGAACAGCATGAAGATGTGGTCGCAGAGCGACACCATTTTCAGGAACGTCCAGTTGTAGAGGAACGTGAGCGTTACCAGGATCGTGAACGCTCGAAGCAGGAACGGCCCGTATTTCGGCGGTTCGCCGTGCCCCGAATCGACTGCGGCGCGGACCGCCTCATACTGAAGCCGGAACGTCTCGCAGACGACGAACAGAACCCATAGCGCGAGCGCGACGGCTCCCGTCACGGAGACCACTGTGCTCATGATCT
>CAIQSZ010000282.1 GCA_903874575.1 uncultured Elusimicrobia bacterium | reverse complement strand
TCTCGTCGAGCTGCAAAAAAACGAGGGAACGCGGGACATTCCCGTCATCGTCGTCAGCGCGTTCAATTTCGACGACGGCAGCGCCGCCCGAATCGAGGGCGCGCCCAACGTGAAGGCCCTGCTGCGCAAGCCCTTTACGCTGGAGAAACTGCTCGGCCTTGCCAACCTGGCGCTCGCGCCGCGATAGAGGCCCCCTTTCGGGCCGTCTCGTCAGGGAAGCTTTTCGATGTTCTCCGGCCAATCCTCTACGATCAGCCGGTCCCTGGGAGAAAGCGTTCGCGAGCGTTCCGGGGCGAGGGTGGAGAGATAGCGGATCAATGAGAGGGCGACGTCTCGGAGGGCGAACGCCCGGGGGCTCGGATGAGCCTTCCCGCCCGAGGGCGCGCCTTCCATCGGCGCTCCCGCGGCCAAATCCTGGTCCCACGCGGTCATGATCTGCAGGCGCCCCTGGGCGTCGCGATAGGCCATGGTTACGGAGACCTCGTCCGGAATCCCGGAGCGGGAGGCCGCCTGGGAACTCAGGAGGTCGGCGGACGCCAGACGGTCGAGCCACTCCGCCAACTGGGCCGCGGACAACCGGCGCCGGTAGTAGAGGTCGGAGCCCTTTCCGTTTTCTTGAGTCGCGATTTGCGCCACGAGCAGGCCGTCCCGCGTCAGCCAAAGCCTTTCCCCGTTTCCGTGAAACGCGCTGAGGTTGTCGTAGTAGAACGCGATCGGCCTGCGCCGGCAGTCCGCCAGCGGCTTGCCGAGGACGCGCAGCGTCTCCGGCGCGATCCCTTGCCGCTTGAAGACGGACAGGGCGCGGTCGATTTTCGCGCCGTCGCCGAAGGAGCACAGGCAGTTCATGAAGTCGTCTTGCCGAGCCGGGTCCATCGTTTTGAACCTCACGGCGTAAGCCGCGGCGATGCGCAGGTCCTCCGGGGACTCGAAGGCGCTCTCCTGCACGAACCTCCCCCAATCGACGCTCCCGCCGAAGCCGGCTTGAACGAGCGCTTCGTAAGAGGATTTGTAGCGCGGCCAGGCTTCGAGCAGGGGTATGATGCCGGCGCCGCCGCTTTTTTGGAACCGGCGGGCTTCTTCGGCCACCTCCCGGGGATCGTTTTTCACGATGGCCCGCAGGAAGGCGGGATAGCGCGAAGGGAAGTTCGCGATGGTCGGTTCTTGGCGCAGGCGGGCCCGGCGTCGCGCCTGGTCGATCAGCCACAGGCCGCTCAGGCCGAGGGCGATCACGACGACCGCGACGGTCGGCTCCGGACGTCCCGTCGCCAGCGAATAGACCAGCAGGACCGCGGGAAGGACGGCGGCCGCGACGAGCCCGCCCAGCAGGACGTTCGCGCCGCCGGGCTTCAGCAGATCGTCGCCGCCGGCGACGATCCACGCCAGAAGTCCGGCCGACGCGGCGCCCACGGCGCCGAAGGCCCCGCCCCAGCGCATGGCCGCGCTCCAAGGCGCGTAGCGGACGTGATAAGTCCGCATCAAGATCGCGCCCAACGCCAGGCAGAGGGCGCTCGCGACGCCGCTTCGGATCATCGGGTCAACTCCTCGAGGATTTTTCGGCTGGGTTCGAAGCCGGGCCTCAGTTGGAGGGCTTGCCGGAAGCGAAGGATCGCGTCCGGCTTCCTGCCGGCCCGCAGGAGGGCTATGCCGAGGTTGTGCTGAAGCTCGTAGGCGTCGGGGACGGCTTGCGCCGCCTTCGAGAGGGCCGCGACGGCGGCGTCCGTCTCCCCCCGTTGGAGCAGGAGCGACCCTAGGTTGAATTGCGCCGCGAGGAGCCGGGGATCCAGGCGCGCGGCTTCCCGGTACTGCGCCAGCGCCTCGTCCGGGCGTCCCAGCTTCGACAGCGTGAAGCCGAGGCTGTTGCGCGCCTGGGCCATGGCCGGAGCCTTGCGGACGACCGACTGATAAAACGGGAGCGCCCGGGCGTAGTCGCCGCGCATTTGGAGGTAATCGCCAAGAACTCCGTCGGCCTGCGCGGAATCGACGCCCGCTCCCAGCCCGGCCGCCGTTTCCTTGCGGGCCTCGTCGGGCCGGCCGGCCAGCGCCAGCGCGCGGCCCAGGTCCAGGCGCGCCTGCGGGAAGTCGGGCCGCAGCCGGAGCGCCCAGCGGTAGTGCGCGACGGCCTGGTCGTAGCGGCCTTGATCGGCGAGCAGGCGTCCTAAATTGGCGTGCACCCGCTCGCGGTCGGGCGCGAGCGCCAAGGCCGCGTCGTAGTGCCGCTCGGCTTCGGCGGTCCGGCCCAGGCCGGAGAGGACCACGCCCAGCGCGTTGTGCGCGTCGGCGACGTTGCCGGGCAGTCCGTCGCGCAGGGCCTGCTCGTAGTAGACGATCGCTTCCTGGGTGCGGCCTTGGCGGGCCAGGTGGTTGCCGAGATTGTTGAGGGGCATGCCCTCGCCCGGACGCAGGCGCAGCGCCTCGCGGTAGTGGAACTCCGCGTCCTTGAGCGCGCCGTGATCGGCGAGGAAATTGGCCAGGTTTCCGTGCGCGATGCCGCTGTCGGGGTTGTGCGCGACGATGTGTCCGAAGAGCGTACCGGTGTCGCGCCAGATTGCGGCCTGGAGGCGGCTGCGCGCGCCCAGGACCGCCACGAGGAGCATCGCCGCGGCCCACCAAAGCCGACGGCGCGCCGCGCGCAGTCCCCAGGCGAGGGCCAAGGCCGGGCCGAGGAGCGACATGTAGACGTAGCGGTCCGCCACCGTCGAAAGATCCTGGTGGATGAACGGAACCAAGCCCAGCACCGGAAGCGGGGCCGCGGCGAAGAAGAGCGCGCAGACGGCGCTGATCCGTCGTCCCGGACTGAGGCCGATCGCGAGCGCCGTCGCCGCCGGCGCCAGCCAGGTCCAGTAGAGCCAGCCCCGCGCCAGCGCCAGATCGGGCGCGCGCCCGTAATCCGGCGAAAGAACCCGCGGCCAGACCAATTTGTAAAGGTAAAAGGCGAGGGAGTCCAGCGCCACGAGCGGACGGCTCCAGGCCGGCATCAGCGCGCGGATGTGCGTCGCATCTTGGGACATGCGGGTCGCCAGGCCGAACGCGACCGCCAGCGCGAACCACGGCGCCAAGGATTTCGCGCAGCGCGACGGCGCCCGGCCCAGAACGCCCCGATCGAGAAGCGCGGCCAGGATGGGGAGTACGACGGCGCTCGGCTTGGACAGCACGGCGCAGACGAACAGCGTAGTCGCCAGCGCGTAGCGGACCGCCGCCTTGCGCCGGTCCGGCGCCCTCGCGAAGGCGACGTACTGCCAAAGCGCGGCCGTCGTCGCCAGGCCGCTGAGCATGTCGCGCAGTCCCGAGACCCAGGCCACCGGCTCGGCCTGGAGCGGATGGAGCGTGAAAGCGGCGGCGCCCAGACGGATGCGCCACAGCAACAGCAACCTCAACCAGACAAGCTTAATGAACTTTGTCCCCACTCGGCCCCTAGAAGATATCGCCAGAGAATATGTGGAAGCCTTTTGCGAGTTATATGAGCCAGGACGCTTTTTAGATCGTACCTATCGTTGTTTTCTGA
>CAIQSZ010000281.1 GCA_903874575.1 uncultured Elusimicrobia bacterium | reverse complement strand
GTCGGGCCGCGTCGTCGGCCTGGACCGCGACGGCGAGGAGCTGGCGCGCGCCGCCGCGCGGCTGGCCGCGCGCGGCGCGAGCGTCGTCGCCAAGCAGGCCGATTATGCCGACGCGCCGGCGGCGCTGCGCGCGCTCGGGCTCGACGGCGTGGACGCGCTGTTCGCCGACCTGGGCGTCTCGTCCATGCAGCTGGACCGCCCGGAACGCGGGATGTCGTTCAAGAACGCCGGCCCGCTCGACATGCGCATGGACCGCTCCCGCGGCAAGACCGCCGCCGAGTGGCTGGCGTCCGCGTCCGAAGCCGAGATTGCCGACGCGCTCGCGCGCTACGGCGACGAGCCCGACGCCGCGAAGATCGCGGCGACGTTGGCCGGACTCTCGACGCGGGGAGGCGCGCCGAAAACGACGACGGAACTCGCCGCGGCCGTGGGCGTCGCCAAGGGCCTGGGGCCGGGGCGCGCCGTCAAGAAGGACGCCTTCTCGGCGCATCCCGCGACGCGGACCTTCCAGGCCCTGCGCATCGTCGTGAACGCGGAGAGGGAGTCCCTGTCGCGCCTGCTCGACGCCCTTCCGGGGCTGATGCGCCCCGGCGGGCGGGCGGCGTTCTTGACCTTCCATTCCGGCGAGGAGAAGCTCCTCAAAAGCGCCCTGGACGCCCAGGCCGCCGCCGGCCTCTGGCGCGCGGCGCCCGAAGCCCCGCGTCGGCCGGCCCCCGAGGAAATCCGCGGCAATCCCCGCGCGCGCTCCGCGCGGCTGTGGCGCGTCGTCAGGACCTGAGCGCGCCGCGGCCGCCAAAAGCTATAATCGGCCCATGTGCGGAATCTTCGCCGTCGCCGGCAGGCCGGACGCCGCGGAGCTGACCCAGCTGGGTCTCTTCGCGTTGCAGCATCGCGGTCAGGAGTCGGCGGGCATCGTCACCGCGACCGACGGCGGGTTCCAGTCTCACCTGGGGATGGGCCTGGTGCCCGAGGTGTTCGCCGGCGGCGAGGCGGCGAAGCTGGCGGGCCGGGTCGCCATCGGGCACGTGCGCTACGCCACGACCGGGGCCAGCCAGCTCAAGAACGCCCAGCCGCTGATCTATAAGACGGGCCACGGGCCCATCGCGATCGCCCACAACGGCAACCTGACCAACGCCAACCAACTGAAGAAGAAGCTGGAGTCGCGCGGCGCGATCTTCCAGTCCTCGACGGACTCCGAGGTCATCGTGCACCTGCTGGCGCGCCAGGAAGGCCCCGTCGAGGACGCGCTGATCGCCAGCCTGCGCCAGGTGGAGGGCGCCTATTCGCTGCTTCTGCTGACGCCCGACAAAATGATCGCCGTGCGCGACCCCTACGGCTTCCGCCCGCTGATCATGGGGCGCATCGGCGCGACCCACGTGTTCGCCTCGGAGACCTCGGGCCTGACGCTCATCGGCGCGGAGACCGTGCGGGAGCTCGAGCCCGGCGAGATGGCCATCGTCGAAGGCCCCAAGCTCAGGACCCTCAAGCCCTTCGCGCCGGTGCCCTCCCCCGCCCGCTGCGTGTTCGAGCAGGTCTACTTCGCGCGCCCCGACTCCGTCATCTTCGGCCGCGGCGTCCAGGCCGCCCGCCGCGACCTGGGCCGCGCGCTGGCCCGCGAGATGGAGGGGGTCAAAGCCGACGTCGTCGTGCCCGTGCCCGACTCGGGGGTCTCCTCCGCCCTGGGCTTCGCCGAGGTGTCCGGCATCCCGTTCGAGATGGGGCTGGTGCGCTCGCACTACGTCAGCCGGACCTTCATCAAGCCCACGCAGGAGCTGCGGGAGATGGCCGCCATGCTCAAGCTGGCGCCCGTGCCCGAGGCCCTGCGCGGCAAGCGCGTGCTTCTCATCGACGACTCCATCGTCCGGGGCACCACCTCCAAGAAGATCTGCAAGAGCCTGCGCGCCGCCGGCGCCCGCGAGATCCACATGGGCATCACCAGCCCTCCCATCGTCTCGCCGTGCTACTACGGCATCGACACGCCCCGCGCGTCGGAGCTGATCGCCAACGTCCACGCGCAGGACGAGATCCGCAAGTTCCTCGGCGTGGACACGCTCCATCACCTGTCGCTGTCCGGCATGCTGCGCGCGGTGGGCAAGGGCGACGAGTCCGGCTGGTGCACCGCCTGCTTCACCCGCCGCTACCCGACCCCGATCCCCGACTACCAGGTCGCCGAAGCCGTCAAATGAGTCCGTCGCCGAAGGCGTTCTCGGCGGCGGCCGAAGGAGGCGAGCCGTTCGACTGGCCCGCCTTCGCGCGAACCCTCCAGTGGCAGCCGGCGTCGCAGTGGCTGATCCTGAACGCCCTCGCCTATCCGTTCTCGAACGCCTTTCCCGCGCTGACCCGCGCGTCGTGCCCGGAGCCCGCCCGAACCATGGTCGCGAAGACCGCGCTGGTCGTCTACACCATGTTCGTGCCGGCCGCCGCGGCGGCCGCCGCGTACCTGCTCGTCGGCCGCAAGAAATTCGCCCGGCGCCGGCACCGCCTGCTCGCCGACGCGACGCTGGCGATGATCGTGGCGCTCAGCGCCGCCGACACGATCTCCATCGTCGCCCAAGCGCGCGCGCGCTGGCCGATCCTGGGCCCCGCCCTCTCGTCCTTGCGCGGCGCCTGCTGGCCCGGCCGCCCGTAACGCCCGGGACTTGCGCGCGGCGGATTTTCCGGTTATCTTGTACGTCATGGCGTCCATGCGCGTTCACTGGAACCGAGTGCGGACCGACCAGGGCGATTCCTGGGCCGAGTTCTTCGCGCTGGACCTGGACGATCCTCATTTCGACGCGCTCGAGGGCGTGTTCGTGGCCTGGCAGGGAGGCTCCTCGCCCACCGTCGTCGGCGTCGGCATGGGCAATCTGCGCGACGCGCTCAAGATTCAGCGCCGCGACCCCGCGATGTCCGTCCACAAGGGCAAACCCCTCTTCGTGTCGTGGGCTAAGGTGGAGAAGGGCGCGCTCGCGGGCGTGACGCGCTACCTGGTGGAAGCGCTGAAGCCTCAGCTCGCCCCGGCTCCGCCGCCGGCGGCGATGATCGAAGTCAACCTCCCCGGCCGAGGAGACGAGGCGCCTCCCGACGTCGGCAAGCCGCCTCCGGCCCAAATCTACGAGGACATGCTCAGGCCCGGCTCGGGCACGCTCGAGGAGGACCCGTCGCTGGCCGCCGCGAAGAAGGCTCAGGCGTTGGCTCAAGCCGAGGCGAAGGCGCTGGCCTCGGCGCAGGCGGAGAGGCAATCCAGGGCCCGCGCCGTCGAGAAGATGTCGCTCCAGCCCGCGTTCGTGCGGCTTCTGGAGTCGAGCAAGGAAATCCCCAAGTCCGGATTCTTCGGCGGCTCTCCGGCCAAGCCGGCGACCTCCGAGGAGAAGCTGGTCGGCGCCGTGGTCCAGCTGGTGCTGAGCGAAGCCATGAGCGCGCGCGCCTCGGACATCCATCTC